>NZ_JBUZNL010000003.1:153472-259481 GCF_055326485.1 Georgenia sp. G2120
CCCTGTCCCCCCCCCCCCTCCTCCCCGGCCTGGATGCCCCCCCCCCCCCCCCCCGCCGAGGTGCGTCCGGGACGTGGACGTTAGCCAGGGGGAGCGCTGACCGTCGTGCGGCCTGGCGCCGGACCGGGGTCGTCCCTAACGTGGGCCCGGACAGCAGGACGACCCCAGCAACGCCCCGGAAGGACCACGATGAGCTCGAGGACCACCCGCCTGACGACCGCCACCGCAGCCCTCCTCCTCGCGGGCAGCCTGGCTGCCTGCCAGGGCGACGAGCCGGTCGAGCCCGAGGCGCCCGTGGCGTCCGGCGAGGTTCTCCTCGCCGACGGCGGTGACACGGCCCATCCGCTGCCAGGGGACCCGGCCTACCCGGTGCCCGGGGACCCCTGGACCCCGTTCCCCTGCTGAGCCCTCGGCCCCCGGCTGACGGCCGGCGTCGTCACCGGTCGATCGCCGCCACGACGAGCCGGGCCAGCTCGTCGGGCCGGGTGTACTGCGGCCAATGACCCGTCGGCAGGTCGACGAGCTCGAGGTCCGTTGCCGCGGCCAGCTCGGCGGCGAACGGGGCGCCCGACCCGATCAGCTCGTGGATGACGTGGGACGGGACGGAGGACGCGAGCACGGTCACCGGGATCTCGAGGCGCCGCCCGTCGGTCAGCCGCAGCGGCTGCTGCGCGACCCCGACCGGCACGGGCACGGCGACCCGCTCGATCTCCGCGCGGACCTCGTCCGTCATGTCGGTGAGCGAGCCGTCGTCGAAGAACGACCAGTCCGGCACCGGCACCTCGCCGTCGACCACCGGGAGATCGGGGTTGACCGGCGTCCCGTCCGGGACGGGGAACCCGTCGACGAACACGATCCGGGCGACTCGCTCCGGCCTGGCGTCGGCGGCGCCCCACACCACGTGCGACCCGCCCGAGTGGCCGACGAGGACGATCTTCTCGGCGTCGGACCCGTCGATCGCCCGGACCGTCGCCGCCACCTGGTCGGCGAGCGTGACGCCCGCCCGGTCCGCCGCGCGACGTGACGTGCCGGGCAGCGCGAGCGGGCGCGGCCGGTGCCCCGCGGCCTCGAGGGCGCCCAGGAGCGGCCCCCACGACGACGCATCGAGCCAGAAGCCGGGGACGAGGAGGATCTCCATGGCCCCGAGGCTAGGCGCAGGGGCCGACATCCGCGCCCCGCCTACCGCGACAGCAGCCGTGCGAGCAGCCCCACCTGGGCGGCGACCAGCGCGCACCCGAGCGTCGGCAGCCACAGTTCGGGCTCCCGCCAGAACCACAGCGCGAACGCGATGCCCAGGGCGAGGACGAGAACCGGCGGGGTGACCCGCAGGACCTTCCGCAGCCGGGCCGCGCCGGGGTCGTCGCCCACCAGTGCCCGGCGGTGACCGAGCGCCGCGAGCACGAGCGCCGGCAGCGCGGCCGCCTGGCCGATGAGCATCATCGTCAGACCCGGCCACGGGGACAGGACGTCTCCGGCCATCGCGGCCAGCCCGAGCCCGAGCACCCCGAGCGCGCCGATCGCACCGGCCATGACCAGCAGCGTCGCGCGCACGGCCCGGGACCCCGGCGGGCGCGCGGGCGCGTCCTCGGGCCCGGGCGGGAGATCGGTGCTCACCGGGGCAGGGTAGTCGCCGCTCAGGGCAGGCCGAGGCCGGTCCCACGCTCGACGACGAGGCCGTCCGCGAGCAGCGAGGTCACCACGCGCGCGGCCTGCTCGGCGTCTCCTGCCCCGCGGGATCCCGCCGCGCCGGATCCCGCCCTACCCATCGCCGCCTCCACCAGCTCGGCCCACGTGTGCGTCGCCCCCGGCTCGGCGGCGCGCAGCGCGGCCATCACCCGACCCCGAGCCTGGCGATCGGTGCCCTCCCAGGGCTGGCGACGGCGTCGTGCGGCGTGGGTGTCCGCCGGGTACCCGGCGGCCCGCCAGGCGCACCGCCCGGCCAGCGGGCAGTCGTCGCACCGCGGCGCGCGCGCCGTGCACACGAGCGCGCCGAGCTCCATCACCCCGGCGTTCCACGCGGCGGACGCCTCGTCGCCCGCCGGCAGGAGGTCCGCCGCCCGCGCCTGCTCCGCCTTCGCGGGCGCGCCGGGCGGGGGCGCCGCCTCGCCGCCGAGGACCCGGGCGAGGACCCGCCGGACGTTCGTGTCGAGCACGACCGCGCGGCGCCGGTGGGCGAACGCCACGACCGCGGCCGCGGTGTACGGGCCGACCCCCGGCAGCGCGAGGAGGTCGGCCTCGTCGCCGGGGACCTCGCCGTCGTGGTCCCGCACGACCGCCGCCGCACACTCCTTGAGCCGCAGCGCGCGGCGCGGGTAGCCCAGCCGGTCCCAGGCCCGCAGCACGTCCGCCCCGGGCGCGGCCGCGAGGTCCGCAGGCACCGGCCAGCGCGCCATCCACGCCTCCCACGCCGGCGCCACGCGTGCCACGGGCGTCTGCTGGCTCATCGTCTCCGAGACGAGCACGCCCCACGGCGTGGTGCCGGTCCGGCGCCAGGGCAGGTCACGGGCGTGGTCGGCCCAGAAGCCGGCGACGGCGTCGTGGATCTCGCGGTACTCGGGCACCGGGCCAGTGTGCCCCGATCCACGCGCGTCCCCCGCGGCCCTCCGGCGTGCCACCCGGGCGGCGCGGGCCCGCGTGCCTACGGTGGGCCCGTGCCCACCGATGACGACCGCGGTTCGCGCCCCGCGCAGCGCCGCCGCCCCAGCCGGGCGACGATCTGGCGCCGCCGCATCACCGTGCTCCTCGCGCTGCTCGTCGTGCTCGCGCTCGTCGTGTGGGGCGTCATCGCCGCCTGGGGCGCGATCTTCGGGGGCGACGACGACGAGCAGGACCCGGCCGCCGCCGAGTCGTCCTCGGAGTCCGGCAGCGAGTCCGCCTCCGACGCCGTCCCGACCGGCGACCCCGTGGCCTGCACCGACGACCAGCTCGGGCTGACGATGACGGCCACGGGTCGCCACGCCGGCAGCCCGGTCGACTTCGCGATCGAGCTGACGAACTCCGGCCGGGGCGACTGCCTGGTCGACGCGGGCAACGCGGCCCTCGTCGTCGAGGTCACCTCGGGCAACGACCCGGTCTGGTCCTCGGCGCACTGCCCGGCCGAGGAGTCACGGATGCTCCTGCTCGGACCGGACACCACGTCCGACGCGCTCGTCACCTGGCCCGGGACCCGCTCGAGCGCGGACTGCCCCGAGGACCCGCCCGCCGTCAGCCCGGGGACCTACCGGGCCGTCCTCGTGCGCGAGGGCGCCGAGATCGGCGGCACCGACACCGTGTTCACCCTGGACGAGGCCCCGGCCGAGGCACCGACGGACGGCGAGACGCCCACCGAGGGCGAGACTGCGTCCGAGGCGCCGAGCGAGGGCTGAGAACCAGCCACCCCGCCTCAGACCAGCGAGGTCTCCGCGACCCGGCCGAGCCCCTCGCGCACGGCGAACGCCCGCGCGCGGCCCACGCCCTCGACCTCCTGCAGGTCGTCCGTGGTCGCGGCGAGGAGGGCCTGCAGCGAGTCGTAGTGGCTGACGATCGCGTTGGCGACCGCCTGCGGCAGGCGCGGGATCTTGCCGATGAGCCGGTGCCCGCGCGGCGAGGCCGGGGTGTCGAGGTCGGCTCCGCCGGGCCCGCCCAGGCGCATGGTCCGGGCGATCCCCGCGAGGTCGACGAGGTCGGAGGACGAGAGCGCCCCGAGCGCCTCCCGGACCCCCGACGACGCGCCCGTGGGCACGTAGTCCCGCACGAGCGAGCGGCGCTCGAACGCGAGGCCGACCATGAGGTCGTCGTGCTGGAGCCGCAGGAGGTGGCCGTCGGTGCCGGCCTGGACGGTGGCCGACTCGACGTCGGAGGAGATCCTGCGGATCATCTCCATGCGCTGGACGATCGTCACGACGTCGCGAACCGTGACGACGTCCTCGACCTCGAGCGCCGTGAACGTGCCGAGGAGCTGGTCGAGCCGGGCGCGGTAGCGCTCGAGGGCGGACAGCGCGAGCTCGCCCTTCGCGAGGACCTCCGCGCTCTCGACGACGACGTGCCGCAGCTCGCCGACGTACAGGGCGACGGTCCGCATCGACTGGCTGACCGAGATCACCGGGTGCCCCGTCTGCCGGGCCGTGCGCTGGGCCGTGCGGTGCCGCATCCCGGACTCGACCGTGTCGATGTGGGAGCCGGGCATGAGCTGGACGTTCGCTCGGCGGATCCGCCCGGCGGACCGGTCGACGACGACGGCGCCGTCCATCTTCGACAGCTCGCGCAACCGGGTCGCGGACATCTCGACGTCGAGGTCGAAGCCGCCCGAGGAGATCGCCTCGACGTCGTCGTCGAAGCCGAGGACGATGATGGCGCCGGTGCGGCCGCGCAGGATGCGGTCGATCCCGTCGCGCAGGACGGTGCCCGGCGCGATCTCGTGCAGCATGGTGCGCATCGTCGCCTCGTCGTCGGTGCCCATGCCTCCCCGTTCCCGGCGGAACGGCCCCGCCGGGGTCATCGTAGGTCGCTACCGGTCAGCGCCGCCGCCGCCGCTCGGCCCCAGGCCGCACTCGCGCGCCGCCTCGGCGAGATTCGCCGCCCGGACCACCCGGATCCCGGCCACGCTCGCGGGCGCCTCGCCGGCCGAGGGGACGACCGCGGTGGTGAACCCGAGCCGTGCGGCCTCGGCGAGGCGGCGGCCCACGCCCGTCGTCGCGCGCAGCTCGCCCGTCAGGCCCACCTCGCCGAACGCGACGACGCCGGGGCGCACGGGCCTCCCGAGAGACGCGGACAGCAGCGCGAGGCCGAGGGCGAGGTCCGCGGCGGGCTCGCTCGCCCGCGCGCCGCCGACCGTGGAGACGTAGACGTCCTTCCCCGCGGTCCCCACCTCCAGCCGCGCGGCGAGCACGGCGAGCATCATGGCGACCCGCGCGCCGTCGACCCCGGAGACCGTGCGACGCGGCGGCCCGGCCGGCTCGGTGAGCAGCGACTGGACCTCGACCGGCATCGGGCGGCGGCCCTCGAGCGTCACCGTCACGCAGGTGCCGGCCACGGGTTCGGGGGCGGCGGAGAGGAAGAGCCCGGACGGGTCGGGCAGGCCGATGATGCCGTCCTCGCGCAGGTCGAAGCAGCCGACCTCGTCCGTGGCGCCGAACCGGTTCTTCACCGCGCGCACGAGGCGCAGGCGGGAGTGGCGCTCGCCCTCGACCTGGCAGACGACGTCGACGAGGTGCTCGAGCACCCGCGGCCCCGCGATCGAGCCGTCCTTCGTCACGTGCCCCACGAGGATCGCGGGCATCGCGCGGGCCTTCGCCGCACGGATGAGGGTGGCCGCGACCGCCCGGACCTGGGAGACGCCGCCCGCGGACCCGTCCACGGCGGAGTCGGCGACGGTCTGGACCGAGTCGACGACGAGCAGCGCAGGGTCCATCGCCTCGACGTGGCCGAGCACGGTGGCGAGGTCGGTCTCGGCCGTGAGCAGGAGATCCTCGTGCAGGGCCCCGATCCGCTCGGCGCGCAGGCGGACCTGGCTCGCCGACTCCTCGCCGGTCACGTACAGCACGCGCCCGTCGACCGCGGCGGCCGCCCGGGCCGCGACGTCGAGGAGGAGGGTCGACTTCCCGACGCCGGGCTCGCCAGCCAGGAGCACGACGGCGCCGGGCACGAGGCCGCCGCCGAGGACGCGGTCGAGCTCGCCGACCCCGGTGGGCCGGGCGCGCGCGGTCTCGACGTCGACGTCGAGGATCGACGCCGCGGGCGTGGCCGGGGCGAGCGCACCGACCGACGCGCGGGCGGGCGCGGCGCCGGCCTCCTCGATCGTGCCCCAGGCCTGGCACTCACCGCAGCGGCCGACCCACTTCGGGGTGGTCCAGCCGCACTCGGTGCAGCGCAGCTCGGCGCGGGGTCGCTTGGTGGAGGTCGTCGGCACGGGTCCACGGTAGGCGGCGGCGCCGACAGCCGCGGGCGCCCTCCCCACCGCGCGCGTCAGACGGGGATCCGGCCGAACTGCATGAGCGCCCAGGCGATGGCCGGCACGAGCACGACGAACAGCAGGACGGCGACCCACCACCGGCCCGTGTCCCGGGAGACCTTCTCGCGCAGGTAGAAGTGGCCGTTCACGGAGTCCAGCTCCTTCCCGCCCGCGCCCTCGACCGCGTGCCCGCCGACGTCGGAGCGGTGGAGGACGCGCAGGACCGCGGCGGTACGGCCGTCCGTCGGGGCCTGCCCCATCGAGCGCCGGATCCGCTCCCGGAGCCGGTCCTCGCGCTCGGGCGCCGCCTCCTGGTAGGTCGTGCCTCGACGATCCCCGAGGGCGGTGCTGTGCCCGCGCACGAGGGTGCCGGCCGCGACGAGCTGGTCGAGCGTGGTGGCGACGAGGTGGTCGGCGGCGCCGGCGACCGCCCCGACCCCGCGGCTCCCGCCCGCACGGCCGCGCGGGTCCTGGCCGACCAGCCACGCCGCGATCGCGTCGTAGCCGGGCGGCGGCGTGGGGCCGCCCTCGACCGGGACGTAGGTCTGGATGATCTCCCGCCTGGTCATGCCGCCGCCGGGGCCGGGCCGCCACTTCCGCTTCTCGTGGATGCGCAGCGTCCCGCCCGCGAGCACCTGCTCCGCGGCCGACTCGACCGCGAGCCGGCGCAGGGTGTCGGTGTCGACGAGGCACGCGCCCGTCTCGTCGTCGTGGACGAGGAGGAGGACGTCGGCGAGGAGCTGGGCCGGCATCTGACCAGGCTATCGAGGAACGACGCCCTGGCCGGGCACCCCGGACGGGGAGGACAATGCATCCATGACCTCCCCGTCCACCGCGCCGCGCCAGATCCTCACCGACGAGCTGCTCGAGACGATCCGCTCGCGCGCCGCCGGCCACGACCGCGACAACACCTTCCCCCACGACGACCTCGCCGACCTGCGCGCGGCCGGCTACCTCACCGCGTTCGTGCCCGCCGAGCTCGGCGGCGGCGGGCTGAGCCTGGAGGAGATGGCCCGCGAGCAGGCGCGCCTCGCCGGCGCCTCGCCCGCCACGGCGCTCGCCGTCAACATGCACCAGATCTGGGTGGGCGTGGCCCGCACGGTCCGCGCCGCCGGCCAGTCCGACATGGACGAGATCCTCGCGCGCGTGATGGACGGCGCGATCATCGCCTTCGGCGTGTCCGAGGCCGGCAACGACCTCGTCCTCTTCGGCTCCGCCTCCGACGCCACGCCCGACGGCGAGGGCGGCTACGCGTTCAACGGCACGAAGATCTTCACGACCCTGGGCCCCGTGTGGACACTGCTCGGCACGTTCGGCACCGACCGCACGGACCCCGACAACCCGGTCAACGTGTGGGGCTTCGTCGAGCGCGACGGAGGCGGCATCGAGATCAAGGAGGACTGGGACACCCTCGGCATGCGGGCGACCCAGTCGTACACGACCGTGCTCGACGGCGCGCACGCACCCGCGCACCGCATCGTCCGGCGTGTCCCGCCCGGGCCGACCATGGATCCCTTCGTCTTCGGGATCTTCGCCAACTTCGAGATCCTGCTCGCGGCCGTCTACCAGGGCGTCGCGCAGCGGGCGCTCGACGTCGCCGTCGCGACCGTGGGCAAGAGGATGAGTCTGAAGAACCAGGCCCCGTACGCGCACGACCCCGACATCCGGTGGCGGCTCGCCGACGCCGCCATCGAGCTCGACGCGATCGAGCCCCAGCTCGTCGCCCTCGCCCGGGACGTCGACGCCGGGGCGGACCGCCCGCTGTGGATGCCCCAGCTGTCCGCGCTCAAGTCACGCGCGACCGAGACGGCGCTGCGCGTCGTCGAGAAGGCCGTGCGCGCGTCCGGCGGGTCGAGCTTCTACACGCGCGCCGAGCTCTCGCGCCTGTACCGGGACGTCGTCGCGGGGCTCTTCCACCCCTCCGACGACGAGTCCGTCCACGCCGCCTGGGCGAACGCGCTGCTCGGTCCGGTCCCGCCGTCGGCGGGCTGAGCGGCTACTCCTCGCCGTACCGCTTCATCGTCGAGGGGTGCATGCCGGTGCGGCCGGCCTCACCCTGGTCGAGCGCGTCGATGCGCGCCGTCTGCTCGGCGGTGAGCTCGACCTGGAGCGCGCCGAGGTTCTCCTCGATCCGCTTCCGCGAGCTCGCCTTGGGGATGATGACGTGGTCGCGCCCGACGTGCCAGGCGAGCACCACCTGCGCGGGCGACGCGCCGACCTCGGCGGCGACCGCCTCGACCGCGGGATCGGTGAGGACGCGCCCGCGGGCGATCGGCGACCACGCCTGCACCGTGATGCCCTCGGCGCGGCAGAAGTCGACGACCTCCTGGTTCTGCAGGTACGGGTGGATCTCGGCCTGGTCGAGGGCCGGCAGGGGGATGCCCGCGTCCTGGATCTCGCGCAGGTGCTCCGGCTGGCCGTTCGACATGCCGATCGAGGTCACGAGGCCGGCGGCCCGGGCGTCGACGAGGACCTGCCAGGTCTCGGCGAGCGGGGTGGTCGAGTCGGCGGGGTAGGGCCAGTGGATGAGGAAGAGGTCGAGCCGGTCGAGCCCGAGGTCCTCGAGCGAGCGCTCGATGCTGGCCCTCGCCGTGCCGGGCGCGTGGTTCGGGTTGTCGAGCTTGCTCGTGACGAACAGGTCGTCCCGGGCGACGCCGCTGTCCGCGATGCCGCGGCCGACGCCCACCTCGTTCCCGTACATCTGCGCGGTGTCGACGTGTCGGTAGCCCACCTCGATCGCGGTGGCGACCAGCGGCGCCGCGTCGGCGTCGGGGATCTTGTACGTGCCGAAACCGATCTGGGGGATTGCGTGGCCGTCACCCATGACGACGATGCCTGAGGAGATCATGGTCTCCATCCTGGCAGGTCGGGCGGTGATCGCGGGCACGGGTATTCCGTCGCGCGGGTGGTGGCCGCCCCGTTAGCGTGCCGCGCGTGCACTCCCCGACGACCGGCGCGCCGTCCGCCGTGACCCTCACGCGCCTCGATCCGGCAGGTGACGACCGCGAGGAGCTGGTCGTCTTCATGACCCAGAACGCCTTCCCGTTCCACATGGTGCCGCGCCCCGACCGCGCGCGGGTCGAGCGCCTGGTGGGCGAGGGGGCGTTCCGGGACGACGAGAACGACTCGTACTGGGTCGACCACGCCGGTCTCGGCCGGATCGGCTTCCTCCGCCTGGAGGACCTCGAGGACGACACGCCGATGTTCGACCTCCGGCTCGCCGAGGAGTTCCGCGGCCGCGGTCTCGCCTCGGAGGTCGTGCGCGCGGCGACCGACCTCGTGTTCCGACGGTTCCCCGCCGCCCGGAGGTTCGAGGGGCAGACCCGGGAGGACAACGTGGCGATGCGTCGCACCTTCCTGCGCTGCGGTTTCCTCAAGGAGGCCCACTACCGCGAGGGCTGGCCGGTCGACGGCGGGGAGCCCGTCGCCTCGGTCGCCTACGCGATCCTCAGGCGCGACTGGGAGTCCGGGACGACGACCCCCTTCGTGTGGGAGGACCTCGCCTGACCGCTCACGGCCGGTGCGCGAACACCTCGAGCAGCTCGGTGTCGCCCGAGACGATGAGGGTGTCCTCGGCGTCGATCCGGGTCTCGAGGGTCGTGTACTCGAACGGCTCGCCGGGCGACTTCCTGCCGATGACCGTGATCCCGTAGCGCGAGCGCAGCGAGAGCTCGCCGATGGTGAACCCGTGCGTCTCGCTGGGGGGACGCATCTTCACCACCGCGAAGCCGTCCTCCATCTCGATGTAGTCGAGCATCCGGCCGGAGACCATGTGGGCCACGCGCTGGCCGGCGTCGTACTCGGGGTAGACCACGTGGTGCGCCCCGATGCGCTTGAGGATGCGCCCGTGCTCACCGGACACGGCCTTCGCCCAGATCTGCGGCATCCCGAGGTCGACGAGGTTCCCCGTGATGAGCACCGACGCCTCGAGGTAGGAGCCCACGCCCACGACGGCGACGGGGAAGTCCGCGGCGCCGAGCTGCTCGAGCGCGTCGGCCGAGGTGGCGTCGGCCTCGACGAGGGGGAGCCGGCTCGACCACGTCTGGACGAGGTCGGGGTCCTTCTCGACGGCGAGGACCTCGCGGTCGAGGGACTCCAGGGTCGCCGCCAGGGCCGCGCCGAAGCGCCCGAGGCCGATGACGAGGACGGCGGAGTCCCGGGCCTGCTTCGGCATGTGGGTCCTTTCGTCGGGCGTGCGGTGGGGTGGCGGTGGGGCCATTGTCGCGGGTCAGCCGATGACCGGGCGTTCCTCCGGCATGCGGATGACCCGGCGCCGCGAGCGGATCGCGAGGGCGGCGGCGAGGGTCATCGTGCCGATGCGGCCCGCGAACATGAGGACCGCGAGGAGGTAGGTGGCGCTGTCCGGCAGGTGCGGGGTGATGCCGGTCGACAGGCCCACCGTGGCGAACGCCGAGATCACCTCGAACAGCACCTGGTCGAGCGTGAAGTCGGTGACCGAGAGGAGCACGAGGGTCGACAGTCCGACCATCGTGGCGCCGAGGAAGGCGACGGCCACGGCGAGGCGGACCGTCTCGGTGGGGATGCGGCGGCCGAACGCCTCGATGTCCCGGTCGCCCCGCGCCTCCGCGACGATCGCGAGGACGAGGACGGCGAAGGTCGTCACCTTGATGCCGCCCGCCGTCGACGCCGACCCGCCGCCGACGAACATCATCGCGTCCGTGGCGAACAGGGTGGACTGCTGCATCTCGGAGACGTCGAGGGTGGCCAGGCCCGAGGAGCGCGGGGTGGTGGCGTGCACGAGCGTGGCGATGAGCCGGTCGGGCCAGGACAGGCCGCCGAGCGTGTCCTGGTTGGACCACTCGAACATCACCAGCGCCGCGATCGTCACGAGGAACAGGACGCCGAAGGTCGCGAGCGTGAGCCTGGCGTGCAGCGAGATGCGGCCGGGCCGGCGGCGGTGGCGCCACAGGTCGAGGAGGACCGGGAAGCCGACCGCGCCGAGGAACGTGCCGACGACGACGACGAGCCCGAGCCACCAGTCGCCGACGAACGGCACGAGACCGCCGTCGAGGACGACGAACCCGGCGTTGTTGAAGATCGACAGCGCCATGAAGAAGCCGTGCCACAGCGCGGCCGGGACGGACTCGCCGTACTCGAGGAACCGCGGGACGAGCGTGGCCGCGAGGGTGAGCTCGATGACGACGGAGGCCACGATGACGGCACGGACGAGCGAGCCGACCTCGCCGAGCCGCGTCGTCCCCGTCTCCGAGGCGGTGAGCATCCGCTGGGTGAGCCCGATGCGGCGGGAGACCGCGAGGCCGAGGATCGAGGCCAGCGTCATCACGCCGAGCCCGCCCACCTTGATGCTGACGAGGATGACCGCCTGGCCGAACCCGGACCAGTAGGTCGCCGTCTCCACGGTGGTCAGCCCCGTCACGCACACCGCGGAGACGGCGGTGAACAGGGCGTCGACGAACGGGGCGCGCACGCCGTCGGTCGTCGCGACGGGCAGGGAGAGCAGGCCGGTCATCACCACGACGATCGAGGCGAACACGAGCAGCGCGAGCCGGGCGGGGGAGCGGTGGGCGAGGTCGTCGACCCGGTCCCTGCCCAGCGCGAGGACGCGGCCGAGGGCGGAGCGTGCCACCTGACCTCCCGAGCCGTCGGCCGGGGCGGTCGGCCGCCCCGGGCTGCGGGCCCGCGACCGGGCGTGCGCGCAGCAGACGGAACCTTGCCACAGGCGGGGGTAGGTTGCCCCCATGGCCGAAGGAGCTCTCGTGTGGTCCCCGGACCTCGTCGGCTACAACTTCGGGGTCGGGCACCCGATGACCCCGCTGCGGCTCCACCTCACCCACGAGCTCGCCCGCGCGCTCGGGCAGCTCGACGACGGCGCCGTCGAGATCGTCGAGCCCGAGCCGTGCGACGAGGAGCTGCTCGCCCGCGTCCACGAGGCCGGGTACGTCGCCGCGGTCCGGGCCGCGGAGGCCGACGGCACGGCCGACGCCCGGCGCGGGATCGGCGGCGACGACAACCCGGTGTTCGGCGCGATGCACACGGCCTCGGCGCGCCTCGTCGGCTCGACGGTGGCCGCCGCGCGCGCCGTCTGGGACGGCCGCGTGCGGCGTGCGTTCTCGATGGCGGGCGGCATGCACCACGCGATGCCGGGGCACGCCTCGGGATTCTGCGTCTACAACGACGTCGCCGTCGCGATCCGCCACCTCAAGGAGTCGGGCGCCGGGCGGATCGTCTACGTCGACGTCGACGCCCATCACGGCGACGGCGTCGAGCGCGTGTTCTGGGACGACCCGGACGTGGTGACCGTGTCGATCCACGAGCACCCCTCGACCCTGTTCCCCGGCACCGGCTACCCGCAGGACGTCGGCGGACCCGAGGCCAGGGGCTCCGCCGTCAACGTCGCCCTGCCGGCAGGGACGTCCGACGCGCAGTGGCTCCGCGCGCTCGAGGCGGTGGCGGCCCCGATCGTCGAGGCGGTCCGCCCGGACGTCCTCGTCACCCAGCACGGCTCGGACTCCCACGGGCGCGACCCCCTGACGAACCTCGCGGTGTCCGTCGACGCCCAGCGCGGCGCGGCGCTGCTGCTCGCCGACCTCGCCGAGCGGTACGCCGGCGGTCGCTGGGTCGCCACGGGCGGCGGCGGTTACGAGGTCGTCAACGTCGTGCCGCGCGCGTGGTGCCACGTGCTCGGCGTCGTCGCGGGCCGGCCGCTGGACCCGGGCACGCCGGTCCCCGAGGAGTGGCGCGCCCTCGTCCATGACCTCGCCGAGGGCGCGATCGCCACGACGATGTCCGACGCCGGTCCGTTCACCGTCCCGGGAGCGCGTACCCACGAGGGCACGACGGCGAACGGCAGGGCGGCGGACGGCCCGACCGGTGAACCCGCCGGACGGTTCGCCGAGGGCTACGACCCCGAGGACCCGGTCGACCGCGCGATCCTCGCCACCCGTCGCGCGACCTTTCCCGAGCACGGCCTCGACCCGCTGACGGCGTAGGGAGGGCCGCGGGCCGGGGGCGCCGACCGACGCGCCGAGGCCCGCGACACGCGCGGCGATTGGCCGAGGCACCGCCGACACCGCTATCTTCGGTGCACAGGAGCCCCACGAGTCACGTGCGCGGCCGGGGCGTGGTCAGGAGCGGGGAGCAATGGTCGAGAGTCAGGGGAGCAGCCCTTTCCTCACGGTGGCCGAGGTGGCCGAGTCGCTTCGCGTGTCCAAGATGACGGTGTACCGCATGGTGCACTCGGGCGAGCTGCCCGCCGTCCGCGTCGGCCGGTCGTTCCGGGTGCCGAACGCCGCCGTCGACCAGCTGATCTCGGAGGGCCTGCAGGGCTGGGACACGGCCGAGGGCACCGGCTCCTGACCGTGTGGCGGGTCTGACGCACCAGGCGGCCCGCACCCGCTGCTCACCCGGTAGACTTGCCGGGTTTCCCGGACGCGCACGCGTCCGTACCCGATCGGACTGAGGTGGACCCGTGGGATCTGTCGTCAAGAAGCGCCGCAAGCGCATGTCAAAGAAGAAGCACCGCAAGCTGCTGCGTCGCACGCGACACCAGCGCCGCAACAAGAAGTGATCTTTCGCTTCCGTCGTCGATCGAGCCCGGGCCCCGCAGGGGTGCCGGGTTCGTCGCGTTCCGGGGGTGACACGGCGCCGGCGTCGTCGACCGTGGCCGGCTCGCCCGAGGCCTGGCTCGGCGGGGGTGCGGCCGGGGCGGCGCAGTCTCCCGCCCGCCTCGAGGTCGTCTCCCGGGCCGGCTGCCACCTGTGCGAGCGGACCGCCGCGCAGCTGGAGCCGGTCGCCGAGCGGTACGGCGCCTCGCTCGTCCTCGTCGACGTCGACGCGGACCCGGCGCTCGCGGAGCTGTCGGACCACGTGCCCGTCGTCCGGCTCGACGGCGTGGAGGTCGACCGGTTGATGGTCGACGTCGCCGCGGTCGAGCGGGCGCTCGCGGCGCGCTGAGCCGCGCGCTCGCCGCGCGCTCGACGTGCACGAACCGCAATCTCGGCGAGCACCAACCGCAGTCTCGGCGTGCACCAACCGCAGTCTCGACGTGACGAGGGCCGGTCCCCCGATGGGGGACCGGCCCTCGCCGCGTCAGTCGGTCAGGCGCTCAGGCTCAGGCCTGGGCGGTCGGCGGGACGGCCTCGACCTCGATGGTGATGGTGACCTTGTCGGAGACGAGGACGCCACCGGTCTCGAGGGCGGCGTTCCACGTGAGGTCGAACTCCTTGCGGGAGATCGTCGTCGTGGCGGAGAAGCCGATGCGGGCCTGGCCGAACGGGTCGGTCGCCGCACCGTTGAACTCGACCGCGAGGGCGACGGGCTTGGTCACGCCGTTGAGCGTGAGGTCGCCGTTGAGAGTGAACTCGGGGGCGTCGCCGTCGACCGAGGTGGAGACGAAGGTCCACTCCGGGTTGTTCTCGGCGTCCCAGAAGTCGGCCGAGCGCAGGTGGCCGTCGCGGTTGGCGTCCTTGGTGTCGACCGAGGCGGACTGGATCGTCACGTTCGCGGAGGACTGGGCGAAGTCCTCGGCGATGACGAGCTCGCCCGCGAAGTCGGTGAACTGGCCGCGGACCTTCGAGATGCCCGCGTGGCGGACGGTGAAGCCGACCTCGGAGTGCGAGGGCTCGATGGTGTAGGTACCGGCGGGGATGGTCGACATACTGCCTCCAGCGTGGATCGCGCCGACTCTCGCCGACGAAGTGGTTGAAGCGTGAACGATTGAACTGTAAACTAATTCTGGACGTCGACGCAAGTCCCCCGCCCGGGGGACCCCGCGGCGGTGCGGGGCCAGGATGGAGGACCGGGATGAACACGCGATGGCTCAGCCTCGACCAGCAGAGGTCGTGGCGCCTCTTCCTGCGAGCCTCGGCCCAGGTCCTCGAGGACGTCAACCACGACCTCACCGTGAGTGCGCGCCTCTCGCTGCCGGAGTACGAGGTGCTCGTGCGCCTCTCGGAGGCCCCGGACCGGGTGCGCCGGATGTCCTCCCTCGCCGAGGACCTCGTCCACTCCCGGTCCCGGCTCACGCACACGGTGCGCCGGCTCGAGGAGGCCGGCTACGTCGAGCGCCGCAACGACTGCGAGGACCGCCGCGGGGTCAACGCGCGCCTGACCGACGCCGGGTACGCCCGGCTCGAGGAGGCGGCGCCCGGGCACGTCGAGGCGGTCCGCGGCCGGCTCGTCGACCGGCTGACGACCGAGCAGATGTCCGAGCTCGGCCGCATCATGGCCGCACTCCTCGACGACGACGAGATCGACCGCGAGGTCGCGCGCGACCGTCCGCCGGCACCGGCGCCGGGGCGGACCGCGGACGGTGAGCGGCGGACCCGCTGACCGCGCGGGCCGCACAGTTTGCGACACTGGTCCCATGCCCCACACCGTCGTCCACCTCCTGCGTCACGGCGAGGTCCACAACCCCTCCGGCGTGCTCTACGGCCGCCTGCCCGGGTTCCACCTCTCCGAGCGCGGGCGCGCCATGGCCCGGTCGGTGGCGGCCCACCTGCGCGAGACCGGCCACGACGTGCGCCGGGTGGTCGCTTCCCCGCTCGAGCGTGCCCAGGAGACCGGCCGGCCCGTGGCCGAGGCGTTCGGTCTCGAGGTCGAGACCGACGAGCGGCTGATCGAGGGCGGGAACGCCTTCGAGGGGCTCACGATCCGGGCGCACCCGCTCGCGCTCGCGCACCCGCGCTACTGGCCGCTGTACGTCGACCCCCTGCGGCCGAGCTGGGGCGAGGCGCACCGCGCGATCGCCGACCGGATGACCGACGCCGTGCGCGCCGTCCTCACCCGCTCCGAGGGCGGCGAGGTCGTCCTCGTCTCCCACCAGCTGCCGATCTGGGTCACCCGCCTCGTCGTCGAGCGTCGCCCGCTCGCGCACGACCCGCGCCGCCGCGAGGCCGCCCTCGCGTCACTCACCTCGCTGCACTTCGACGACCGTCGGCTCGTCGGCATCACGTACGACGAGCCGGCCGCCGCACTCGTGGCCGACGCGATCGACGTCACCCCCGGCACGTCCCGGGCGGCCGTCAACACCGGGTCCGGCCGGCGCTCCGCGCGCTCCGGGACGAAGACCTCACCGCCGCTCCCGCGCACCGTCCCCACGCCCGAGACGGCCGACTCCGCCGCGGACGCCGGCGAGCAGGTCCGCGCGTGACGCCCCGCACCTCCCGCACCCGCTCCCGCACGGTCCCGGCCGCCCTCGGGGCGCTCGCCCTCGCGGGGTCCCTGGCCGCCTGCGCGCCGTCGGGGTCCTCGCCGGACGGCGGCGACGTCGGCGCGGGCTACGAGGCCGGCGACGGCTCGTTCACCACGTGGGACCCGGACGAGCGCGGCGACGCGATCGAGCTGACCGGCACCTCCTACGACGAGCAGCCGGTCGACCTCGCCGACGCCCGCGGGGGTGTCGCCGTCGTCAACTTCTGGTACGCCGCCTGCCCGCCGTGCCGGGTCGAGGCCCCCGACCTCGCGGAGATGGCCGCGGACTACGAGGGCGAGGTCGTCATGCTCGGGGTCAACCCGCGCGACGACACCGCCACCGCCCAGGCCTTCGAGAACACGTTCGAGATCCCCTACCCGTCCGTGCACGACTCCGAGGCCCGGGCCGTCGCCGCGTTCGAGGGCCTCGTGCCGCTCTCGGCCATGCCCACCACCGTCGTGCTCGACCACGAGGGCCGCGTGGCCGCGCGCATCCTCGGCCAGGCCGACCCGACGATCCTGCGCGGGCTCGTCGACGACGTCCTCGCCGAGGCCTGACCCGTGGTCGTCGTCGCCTCCGTGGGGGAGGTCGTCACCTCCGGGTCCCTCCTCGTCGCCGTCCCGCTCGCGCTGCTCGCGGGGCTCCTGTCCTTCTTCTCGCCGTGCGTGCTGCCGCTGCTGCCCGGCTACGCCGGACTCCTCGGAGGGATGGCCGGGTCGACCACCGAGCGGTACCGGCTGGCCACGAGCGGCACTGCCACGACCGACGGCACGACGACGAACGGCGGGAGCTCCGGCGCCGCCGCGTCGGTCGGCGCCGGGGCCGCGATCGCCCAGCGCACCGCGAGCGAGGCGACGGCGTCCGGTCGCGCCTCCGGCCGGCGCGTCGCCCTCGGCGCGATCCTGTTCGTCGCCGGGTTCTCCGCGGTCTGGGTGGTCGCGGGGGTCGCCGTGTCCTCGCTCGGGATCGCGCTCGCGCCCGTGCTGCCGACCGTGCTGCGCGTGGCCGGCGTCGTCGTCATCGTCCTCGGCCTCGCTTTCGTCGGCGCCCTGCCCTTCCTCCAGGTCGAGCGCCGCCTCGACGTCGCGCCCCGCGCCGGGCTCGCCGGCGCGCCGGTGCTCGGCGCCGTGTTCGGCCTCGGTTGGGCGCCCTGCATCGGCCCCACCCTCGCGGCGGTCCTCACGCTCGCGCTGTCCGAGCAGTCCGTCGCGCGCGGGCTCCTGCTCACGGTCGTCTACTGCCTCGGGCTCGGCATCCCGTTCGTGCTCGCCGCCGTCGCCGTCGCCCGCTCCGCCCGCGCCCTGTCCGCGCTGCGCCGCCACGCCCGCACGATCCAGGTGGTCGGCGGCGTCGTGCTCGTCGTCCTCGGGCTCCTGCTCGTCACGGGCGCGTGGGAGTGGATCTCGGCCCGCCTCCAGGGGCTCGTCTCCGGCTGGGTGACGCCCCTGTGAGCGTCGACCCCACCAACCTCTCCTCCAAGCCCGGCCAGGGGCAGCAGGCCGACGGCGACGACGCGCCGGCCCCGGGGCGGACCGCGGCAGCACCTTCCCTCTCGCTCGTCGGGTGGGTGCGGTGGGCGTGGCGCCAGCTCACGTCGATGCGCACGGCGATCCTCCTGCTCCTCCTGCTCGCCGTCGCCGCCCTGCCGGGGGCGTTCGTCCCGCAGCGCACCTCCGACCCGGGCGCGGTCGCCGAGTTCCGCGCCGAGCGGCCCGAGCTGTCGGTGTGGTTCGAGCGGCTCGACCTGTTCGACATGTACGGGTCGGTGTGGTTCCAGACCGTCTACGTCCTGCTGTTCGTCTCGCTCGTCGGCTGCATCGTGCCGCGCATCGGCGTCCACGTGCGCTCGCTGCGGGCCGCCCCGCCGCGGGCGCCGAGCCGCCTCACGCGGTTCGTCGGGCACAGCGTCCGGCACGCCGCCTCCCGCACCCCGGCCGAGCTCGGCGCGGCGGCCCGGGCGGCCCTGCGCGGGCGGTTCCGCGCCGTCGTCACCGAGAAGGAGAACGGCACGGTCGAGGTCGCCGCCGAGCGCGGCTACCTGCGCGAGACCGGGAACATCCTCTTCCACCTGTCCCTGCTCGCCATCCTCGTGGCGTTCGGGCTGGGCCAGATGATCTCCTACCGGGGGCAGGCGATCATCGTCGAGGGGGAGAGCTTCGCGAACTCGGTCGTCGACTACGACTCGTTCTCCGCCGGCTCGCTCGTGCGCACCGGCTCGCTCGACCCGTTCGTCGTCCGGCTCGACTCCTTCAGCTCGGCCTTCACGCTCGACGCCCAGGCCCGCGACTTCCTCGCCGAGGTCACCGTCACCCGGCCCGACGGCAGCTCCGAGCCGGGTGAGATCGCGGTCAACCACCCGCTCGACGTCAGCGGCACGCACCTCTACCTCTCCGGCAACGGCTACGCCCCGCGCCTGACCGTGCAGGACGGTGCCGGCGAGGTCGCCTTCTCCCAGCCCGTCCCGTTCCTGCCGGAGGACGGCGTCTACACATCCCGCGGGGTCGTCAAGGTGCCGGACGTGTCCGGCGGCCAGGAGCAGCTCGGGTTCACGGGCACGTTCCTGCCCACCGCGATCGTCGACACCGCCGGGACGCCGGTCTCGATCCACCCGCAGCCCGAGGACCCGCTGCTCGTCCTCACGCTGTGGGCCGGCGACCTCGGCCTCGACGACGGGGTGCCGCAGAACGTCTACGTCCTCGACACCGACGGGATGCGGCAGGTCTACGAGCCCGGGGCGGACGGCGCGGCCGGCTCCGCAGCCGGCGGTCAGGTGCCGCTGACGATCTACCTCACGCCGGGGGACACCGTCGAGCTGCCCGAGGGGCTCGGCTCGATCACGTTCGAGGACATCCCGCGGTTCGTCGCCCTCGACGTGCGCGACGACCCGACCCTGCCCTACCTCCTCGTCGCCGCGATCGCCGCCATGCTCGGGCTGTTCGGCTCGCTGTTCGTCCCGCGCAGGCGCCTGTGGGTGCGGCTGACGGAGGACGACGACGGCACCCGCCTCGAGACCGCCGCGCTCGCCCGCGGGGACGACCCCGGGACGGCCCGCGAGGTCGAGCGGCTGCTCGAGGCGCTGGAGCTGGGCGAGGAGACCGCCACCTAGGACCCGGGGTCAGCACCCGGACCGCCACCCGGTGCCGGGGGCGGCTGCGGCACAATGACCTGACCGTGCGCCCGACGGGCGCCCCGACCGATCGAGGACGTTGCATGCCCGAGTCCACGCTCGCCCAGATCTCCACCGCGGCGATCTACGGCGCGATCGCCGCGTACACCGTGGCGCTGCTCGCCTTCGCCGTCGACCTCGCCAAGGTCGCCGACGGCGCCGGCAAGGAGCGACGCTTCGCGCGGATCGGCATCTCGGCGATGACCGCCGGGTTCCTCATCCACCTCGTCGGGGTCGTCACCCGGGCCGTCGCGACCCAGCGCGTGCCCTGGGCCAACATGTACGAGTTCTCGATCGTGTTCACGCTCGTCGCCGTCGGACTCTTCCTGCTCATCAACCGCTCGCGCGACCTGCGCGTCCTCGGCGCGGGCGTGGCGGCTCTCATCGTCCTCTCGCTCGGTGTCGCCGTCTCGGTCCTCTACGTGCGGGCGGACGGGATACCGCCGGCGCTCGACAGCTACTGGCTCATCATCCACGTGTTCGTCGCGACGCTCGCCGTCGGGGTGCTCGGTCTCTCGGCGGTCCTCTCGCTCACGCAGCTCCTCCAGGAGCGCGCCGAGATCGGCCGCACGCGCCGGGCGGAGGCGAGCGCCGAGGCCGACGCCGCGCTCGTCACCGCCGACGGCCGCGGGGCCGCGGCGGTCGCGACCGCGGGCGGGGCGGACGGTGCGGACGGGGCGGCAGCCGCGTCCGCGGGCGCCACCGCCACCGCCGCCGGCACCGACCGGGCAGGCGGCGGCTCCGGCGCGCCGCGCACGGGGTTCGCCGGGTTCCGCGACCGCCTCTCCGAGCGCCTGCCGAGCTCCGCCGAGCTCGAGCGGATGGCGTTCCAGCTCATCGCCATCGGGTTCGTGCTGTGGACCTTCACGCTCATCGCCGGCGCCATCTGGGCCGAGCACGCCTGGGGCCGGCCCTGGGGCTGGGACGTCAAGGAGGTGTGGACGCTGCTGATCTGGATCGTCTACGCCGCCTACCTGCACGCCCGCCTCACGCGCGGCTGGGAGGGGCGCCGGGCGGCCTACCTCTCGCTCACCGGGTTCGGGCTCATCCTCGGCAACTACTTCATCGTCAACCTGTTCCTCAACTCGCGCCACGCCTACTCGGGCATCGGCTAGAGCCGGGGCCGGTCTCAGGCCGGCGAGCCCGGGTTCTCGTGGGGGTCGGCGGAGACCCCGCCGCCCGTGCCGGGACCAGGGTCGTCGGTGGGCCGTTCGTCGTCGGGCGTGGATCCGTTCGTCGTCCCGCGCCCCTCGCGCTCGGCGTCGCGCTCGCGCTGCCGGCGCTCGCGCTCCCGGCGCCGACGATCGGCCTCGAGGCGGGCGAGGAACTCCGGGTCGTCGTCGGGCGCGACCGGGCCGCGGCTCGGCCGGGACGGCCCGCCGCGCGGGGGCCGGGAACCGCCCGAGCCGCCGGGACCGCCCGGACCGCCCGCGCGCCCCGCCTGCATCCGGGACAGCAGGAGCCACCCCACCGCGCCGACCACCGGCAGGACGAGGATGAGGACGATCCAGATCCCCTTGGGGATGCGGGCGGGCATCTTCTCGGCGTCGGAGCGGGCGCAGTCGATGAGCGCGAAGGCGATGACGCCGACGGCGACGACGAGGGGGACGAGACGAGTCACCCCTCCAGGGTAGGTCGGCGGGGGCCGGCGGGCAGTGCGTCGGTGGTCACCGCTTCGTCGCGGCCCGTCCGCCGCGACGTAACCTGGGCGGGTGGCCATCCTCAAGTACGCGTTCGCGCGGATCGTCGTGCTGCTCGCCGTGGCCGGCGTGCTCTACCTGGCCGGCGCCCGGTCGTGGCTCATGTGGCTGGGCGCCCTGCTGCTCGCGGCGATGGTGTCCTACGTGGCGCTGCCCGGGATCCGGAACGAGGCGGCCGGCTCGCTCGCACGGCAGGACGACCGGCGCACGCGGGTGGACCACGACGCCGACGAGGAGGACGCGATGCTCGACAGCGACAGCGACAGCGACAGCGACAGCGAGGACGGCGAGACTTTTGTCGAGCACGCCCCGGCCGAGCCCGAGGCGGCGGCCGGGCGAGCCTCGGGGAACGGGTCGGTGACCGGGGACGCCGTGGCGGAGGAGGCGGACGGCAGCTCGTCGCTCGAGCGCGTGCCGGACGCGGTGGCCGACGCCCCCACGCACACCGACTCCGAGGCGCGCGAGGACGCCCGCGAACGGTAGTCCTCAGCCCAGCGCGAGCCCGAGGCCGAGCGTGAGGCCGTAGCCCAGCTCGAGGAACCCGGTGTCCCGCAGGACGCCGATGAGGTCGCGCCCCGCGGCGCGGCGCAGCACCGGCGCGCAGCAGCGCCACGCGAGCGGCAGCAGGAGAAGCACGAGCAGCGACCACGGCGCCACGATCGCGCAGGCCAGTCCGAGCAGGACCGGGACCGCGAGCATCGCCACGTAGGTGCGGCGCGCGAGCCGGTCGCCGAGCCGGACGGCCACCGTGCGCTTCCCGGCGGGGACGTCGGTGGGGATGTCGCGGATGTTGTTGACCATGAGCAGCGCGCACGCCACGAGGCCCACGCCGACGGCCGCCGCCCACGCGGTCCAGGGCAGCTCCCCGGCCTGCGTCCACGTGGTCCCCAGCGTGGCGACGAGCCCGAAGAAGACGAACACGAAGACCTCGCCGAGCCCCATGTACCCGTAGGGGCGCGAGCCGCCCGTGTAGCCCCAGGCGGCGAGGAGGCATACGGCCCCGACGGCGAGCATCCACCACTGCCCGCTCACCGCGACGAGCACGAGGCCGAGCAGCGCGCCGCCCCCGAGGCTCGCAAGCGCGGCGGCCTTGACCTTCCCCGGTGCGGCGAGGCCGCCCCCGGTCAGGCGCTGCGGGCCGGTGCGGAACTCGTCGGTGCCGCGCACGCCGTCGGAGTAGTCGTTGGCGTAGTTGACGCCGACCTGGAGGGCGAGCGCGACGCCGGCGGCGAGCAGGGCCCGCGGCACCGAGGCGGAGCCGACCTGCGCGGCGGCCCCGGTCCCCAGCAGCACCGGCGCGACGGCCGCCGGGAGGGTCCGCGGACGGGCGCCCTCGATCCAGTCGGCGACGCTCGCCATGACACCTCCTTCGCCCGTGCCCGCGGCTCGGGCGCAAGCGAGGTTAGCCCAGCGCCGGCCGCGACTTGTACCGGGCGACGCCCGCCACCGTCACCCGGTCGCCGTCCCCGGCACGGGCCGTGGGCCGGTCGCCGGAGTGGTCGCCCGTGCCGACCCCGAGCGCCCGCGACGCCACCGTCGTCACGGCCCGCCGGTCGACCTTGCCGGGGCCGCGCAGCGGGAGCCGGTCGACCACGACGAGCGCCCGCGGCGCGTGGGCGGGGGAGAGGTCGCCGGTCTGCGCGCGGGCGACGGCGAGGAGCTCCGGCACGCTCGTCGGGCCGGGCGGGCGGCCCGGGGTGAGCACGACGACGGCGACGACGATCTCGCCCCACTCGGGGTCCGGGACGCCGACGACGGCGCACTCCGCGACGTCCGCCATCCCCGTCAGGCGGCGCTCGACCGCGACCGGGGCGACGGTCACGCCGCCGGACGTCACGGCGTCGTCGAGGCGGCCGAGCACCTCGAGCGCGCCGGTGTCCGTGATCCGACCCGCGTCGGTGGTCCGGAGCCGGCCGCCGACGAACGTCGACGCGTCGGCGGCCGCGTCGTCGAGGTAGCCGTGGGCGAGGACGGGGCCGGAGAGCCAGATCCGGCTCTCGTCGTCGACCTCGATCCCGACCCCGTCGAGGGGCCGGCCGTCGTACACGCAGCCGCCCCCGGTCTCCGTCATCCCGTACGTGCGCACCACCCGGATGCCGGCGTCCGCCGCCGCGCGCAGCGTCGAGGGGGCGAGCGCGGCGCCGCCCACGAGGACCGCGCCGAGGCCGGCCAGCGCCCCGGTGACGTCCGGCCCGGCCGCGAGCGCGCGCACGAGCTGGGTCGGCACGAGGGAGAGATAGGCGGGCGCGGGCTCGCCGGTCCCGTCGGCCATCCTCACCACCTCGGCCAGCGCGGCCGGGTCGAAGCCGCCGGTGGTGTCGAGCACGAGCGGGTCGTGGCCGGCCACGGCGGAGCGGGTGAGGATCTGCAGGCCCGCCACGTGGTGCGCGGGTACGGCGAGGACCCAGCGACCCGGGCCGCCGAGGCGCGCGTGGGTGGCGCGGGCCGAGGCGGTGAGCGCGTCGGCGGACAGCGCCACGACGTGGCCGCTCCCGGTCGTCGACCCGGAGGTGCGCAGGAGCGCGGCCGTGCCGTCCGGGACGGGCCGCTCGAGGGAGTCGGCGAGGTCGTCGCGCGCCTGGTCGGGGTCCGTGCCCGGCGCGACCGGCAGGAGCGGGGGGAGGTCGGCGCCGCCGAGGCGGAGCGCGAGTGCCTCGTGCAGGGCGGCGACGTCGCCCTGCCGCGTGCCGCCGGGCAGCACCTCGACGCGCTCCATCACACCGGGTAGGGGAAGCCGGACCAGTCCGGGTCCCGCTTCTCGACGAACGCGTTCCGCCCCTCCTGGGCCTCCGCCGTGCCGTAGGCCAGGCGCGTCGCCTCGCCCGCGAAGACCTGCTGGCCGGCCAGGCCGTCGTCGGCGAGGTTGAAGGCGAACTTGAGCATCCGGATCGCCTGCGGGGACTTCGTCGCGATGATCGCCGCGTACTCCAGGGCCGTGGCCTCGAGCTCGGCGTGGGGGACGGTCTCGTTGACCACGCCCCACCGCTCCGCGTCCTCGGCGGAGTACTCGCGGGCGAGGAAGAAGATCTCGCGCGCCCGCTTGTCGCCGACCTGGCGGGCCAGCAGCGTCGAGCCGTAGCCGGCGTCGAAGCTGCCGACGTCCGCGTCGGTCTGCTTGAACCGCGCGTGCTCGCGCGAGGCGATCGCCAGGTCGCTCACCATGACCAGCGAGTGCCCGCCGCCCGCGGCCCAGCCCGGGATCGCCGCGACGATCACCTTCGGCATCGTCCGCATGAGCCGCTGGACCTCGAGGATGTGCAGCCGGCCGGCGCGCGCCGGGTCGACCTGCTCGCGGCGCGCGCCGGCGTCCGCGCGGTCGTCCGCCTCGTCGACCTCGTACCGGTAGCCGTCCGCGCCGCGGATGCGCTGGTCGCCGCCCGAGCAGAACGCCCACCCGCCGTCCTTCGCCGACGGCCCGTTGCCCGTGAGGATCACGGTCCCGACGTCGGTCGTCAGCCGCGCGTGGTCGAGCGCCCGGTAGAGCTCGTCGACGGTGCGGGGCCGGAAGGCGTTGCGCAGCTCGGGCCGGTCGAACGCGATGCGGACGACCGGCAGGTCCTGCTCGGCGCCCCCGAAGCGGTCGACGCCCCGGTGGTAGGTGACGTCGGAGGCCGACCAGCCCTCGACCTCCCGCCAGACCTGCGGGTCGAACGTCTCGGACACCTGGGCGGGGATCTCGCTCACCGGGCCACGGTAGCCCGGCGTGCGGCGGCGTCGCCCGGCCGACGGGGCGCCGCGCGGTTACCCTGACGCGGTGCCCCACCCCGTCGTGTACTCCACCGCGCTGAGGACCCGCTTCCGGGGCCTCGACCGCCGCGACGGGGTCCTCGTGCGCGGCGACGCCGGCTGGGGCGAGTTCTCGCCCTTCTGGGACTACGACGACGCCGTCTCCGCCCCCTGGCTCGCCGCCGCCCGCGAGGCGGCCGAGACGGGGTACCCCGCCGCCCTGCGGCCCCGTGTCCCCGTCAACGTCACCGTCCCCGCCGTCGGCCCGGAGCGGGCCGCCGAGATCGTCCGCGCCTCCGGCGGGTGCACGACGGCGAAGATCAAGGTCGCCGAGCCCGGCCAGACGCTCGCCGACGAGGTCGAGCGGGTCGCGGCCGTCCGGGAGGCGCTCGGGCCGGACGGGCACATCCGGGTCGACGCCAACGCCGCCTGGGACGTCGACACCGCGATCTCGCGTCTGGCCGAGCTCGACCGAGCCGCCGGCGGGCTGCAGTACGCCGAGCAGCCGGTCGCGGGCGTCGAGGACCTCGCCGAGGTCCGCCGCCGCTCGGGCGTGCGGATCGCCGCCGACGAGTCCGTGCGCCGAGCCGAGGACCCCCTGCGGGTCGCGCGCGCCGCGGCCGCCGACGTCCTCGTGCTCAAGGTCCAGCCGCTCGGCGGCGTGCGCGCCTGCCTGCGGATCGCCGAGGAGGCCGGCCTGCCGGTCGTCGTGTCCTCCGCGCTCGAGTCCTCCGTGGGGCTCGCCGCCGGCGTGGCGCTCGCCGCCGCACTGCCGGAGCACACGCTCGACGGCGTGCCGCTGGCCGCCGGCCTCGCCACCGGGCACCTGCTCGAGGACGACGTGACGAGCGACCCGCTCCTGCCCTCCGGCGGCCACCTCCCCGTCCGCGCGGTCGAGCCCGACGCGGTCCCCGCCGCCGACGACGAGACCCGCGCGCGGTGGGTCGCCCGTCTCGAGTCCGTGGCGGCGGTCCGATGAGCGCCCACCTCGTCGCCCGCGACGTCGTCCGCGCCCTCGTCGCCGGGGGAGTGCGCGACGTCGTCCTCGCACCCGGATCGCGCTCCGCCCCGCTCGCCCATGCCCTGCACGCCGCCGAGCGGGTCGGCTGGCTCCGGCTGACCGTGCGCATCGACGAGCGGGTCGCCGCCTTCGTCGCCCTCGGCCTGTCCCGCGCCGGCGAGCTGACCGCGAACCCGGAGCTCCCCCCGGCGCTCGCCCGCCGGCCCGTCGCCGTCGTCACCACCTCCGGCACCGGCGTGGCCAACCTCCACCCCGCCGTCCTCGAGGCCGACGCCGCGGGCGTGCCCCTCGTCCTGCTCACCGCCGACCGGCCCCACGAGCTGCGCGGCACCGGCGCCAACCAGACCACCGACCAGGTCGGCCTCTTCGGACCGGCGCTGCGTCACCTCGTCGACGTGCCCGCAGGCGCCCCGGACGGGCCCGCGCTCACCCAGCACGTCGCGCGCGCGCTGGCCGCCGCCACCGGCGCCCGCACGCGGGACCCCGGGCCGGTCCAGCTCAACCTCGCGTTCCGCGAGCCGCTCGCGCCGGAGACCCCGTGGGAGCCGGGGGAGGCGCCCGAGGTCCGGCCCGTCGCGGCCCCCGCTGCGTCGCTCTCGCTGCACGCCCTCGAGCGCGGGCCGCGCACCGTCGTCGTCGCCGGGGACGGCGCGGGGGCGGCGGCCCGGAGGCTCGCCGAGCGCGGCGGCTGGCCGCTGCTGGCCGAGCCCACGTCCGGCGCCCGCGGTGGCCGGTGCGCCGTCAACGCCTACCGCGAGCTGCTCGACCTGCCCCAGCTCGGCGGGCGGATCGAGCGCGTCGTCGTCGCCGGTCATCCCACGCTCTCCCGCCCCGTCACCCGCCTGCTCGGGTGGGCGGAGCCGGACATCGTCGTCGTCGCACCGACCGGGCGGTGGCCGGACGCCGCCGGCACCGCGTCCGTGGTGGCGCAGGGGTGCACGGTCGAGGGCGAGCCGGGTCCCGACGAGAACGCCTGGCTCGACCTCTGGCTCGACGCCGGGCGGTCCGTCGTCGCGCGCCTGTCCCACCCCGCCGCCGGACCGCCCGACGACGGGACGATCGACGCCCTCGGGGCCGCGGCCACCGTCGCCGGGGTCGCGCGCCGCTCCGGGACCCTGCTGCTCGGCGCCTCCCGCGTGGTCCGCGACGTCGACCTCGTCGGCCAGCCGTGGATGGACCCGCTCCCGCACGTGCTGTCCAACCGCGGGCTCGCCGGCATCGACGGCACGATCTCGACCGCGGTCGGCCTCGCGCGCGGCAGCGGCGGCCCCGTCCGCGTCCTCCTCGGCGACCTCACGTTCCTCCACGACGCCGGTGGCCTGCTGCTCGGCGCCCTCGAGGAGGACGTCGACGTCCAGGTGGTCGTCGCCGACGACTCCGGCGGCGCGATCTTCGCCCTCCTCGGCCACGCCGACGCCTCCCCTGACGGCTTCGCCCGCCTGTTCACCACGCCCCAGCGCGCCGACCTCGAGGCCCTCGCCCGCGGCTACGGCGCCGCCTACCGGGCGCCGGCCACCCTCGACGAGCTCCGGACGATCCTCGGCGAGCCGATCGTCGGCCGGTCGGTCGTCCACGTCCGGGTCGGCGAGCGCCGGGCCGAGACCTCGCGCGCCAGGTCGCTCATCTAGTGGCGGCCGAGGGACCGGGTCTGGCCGAGCTCCTCGCGGGCCCCGTCGCGGGGCTCGCGCTGTGGACGCGCGGCGGGCGGGGCGTCGCCGGCCGCGGCGGGACCGTGCTCGCGCTGACCGGGCCGCGCCGGCTGCAGCGCCTGGCCGGCCTCTGGCGCCTGCTCGACGTGGGGGTGGTCGGGACCGACGGCGCCGCGGTCGCCCTCGTCTCCTCGACCTTCGACGACGACTCGCCGAGCCCGTCGCTCCTCCACGTCCCGGCCGAGACGGTCCGGGTGGGGGGTCGCACCGGCGGCAGCGACACCGGCCGGACCGAACGGTGGATCCAGCGCGTGACGCCGGAGTCGCTGCGGGCGGCGCTCGACGCCGACGCGGCACTCGCAGGGGCCTCGCACGGAGCGCGCGTGGCCGAGACCGCGGACGTCGTCGGCCCGCGGGTCGCCGGCGGCAGCGCGGGGGCGGTCGCCGCCGGCGACGACGGCGACGGCGACGGCGACGGCGAGGCGTACACGTCCCTCGTGCGTGCCGTGCTCGGCGACATCGCCTCCGGCGCTGTCGAAAAGGTCGTCACGGCGCGCCAGGTCCCCATCGCCGCCGATCCGCAGGTCCTCGACCAGCTGCCCGCCCGGCTCGCGCAGGCCTACCCGGACGCCTGGACCTACGCCGTCGGCGGCCTCGTCGGCGCCTCGCCCGAGATGCTCGCCGCCCGCCGCGGCGAGAGGATCGCCTCCCGCGTCCTCGCCGGCTCGCTGCCCCGCGGGGAGCGGCCCGACGACGAGCTCGTCGCCGAGCTCCTCGCCGACCCGCGGATGCGCTCCGAGCACGAGCACGCCGCCTGGTCCGTCCTCGACCCGCTGCGCGCGGTGGCCGCGCTCGACGACGAGCGGCCCGAGCCGTACGTCCTCACGCTGCCGAACATCCACCACCTCGCCACCGACGTCGCGGGCCGCCTCGGTGAGGGGGCCGGTCTGCTCGACGTCGTCGACGCGATCCACCCGACGGCCGCGGTGGCCGGGACCCCGCGGGCGGCGGCGATGGCGATCATCGCCCGCCGCGAGCGCCACGACCGGGGGCGCTACGCGGGCCCCGTCGGCTGGCTCGACTCGGACGGGGACGGCGAGATCGGTCTCGCGCTGCGGTGCGGGCAGGTCGAGGGCGCCTCGATCCGGCTGCACGCCGGGGGCGGCATCGTCGCCGGCGCCGACCCGGACGCGGAGCTCGCCGAGACCGAGAGCAAGCTGCGGCCGGTGCGCGAGGCGCTCGCCGCCGCCGCTGCCGACCTCGCCGGCTGACCGGCGAGCTCGCCTTCCCAGCCCGTTCCCAGCCTCGCGGCCACTCGTCCAGCGGTCGGGCAGGTTCTCCCCGGGACACTCCGAGGAGCGCCGTGTTCTCTCGTCCTCGTCCCCACGGATCGAGCACGACGAGGAGCACGAGATGAGCGAGCAGCACCCCCAGCGCGGCGACGACGGCGGCCGGTGGACCCCGTCCCCGACCTCGCCCCCGGCCGGCGACCCGGCGACGACGAGCGTGACCCCGGCGGCGCCGTCCGCCCCGCGCGCGACCGGCTCGCGGCACGTCGTCCTCGCCGCCCTGCTCGCCGCGGTCCTCGCGTCCGGGACGACCGTCGCGCTCACGCGCGCCACGGACGACGCCGGGGGCCTCGCGGAGACCGTCCAGGCGCTCGCCGCCCAGCAGGAGGCGGGCGCCGCGTCCGGCGAGGGCACCGCGGGCCCCGCGGCGGTCGAGGGCGCCGGCGGCGACGCGACGGGTACCGCCGTCCCGGCGAGCGCCGCGGGCGAGGACGGCTGGAGCGAGGTCGTCGCAGAGGTCACGCCGTCCGTCGTCGCCGTGTCCGTGCGCACCGGCCAGGGCGAGGGGTCCGGCTCCGGGGTCGTCCTCGACGAGGCGGGGCACGTCCTTACCAACGCCCACGTCGTCTCGGGCGCCGAGGAGGTGACCGTCACCCTCGACGACGGGCGGCTGCTCGAGGCCGAGGTCGTCGGCACCGACGAGTCCTCCGACCTCGCCGTGCTCGCGCTCGCCGAGGCGCCGGACGACCTCGTCCCCGCTACCCTGGGCTCCGACGCGGACCTCGCCGTCGGCGACTCCGTCCTCGCCGTCGGCAACCCGCTCGGGCTGCGCGGGACCGCCACCACCGGCATCGTCTCCGCCCTCGACCGCCCGGTGACCACCACCGACGCGAGCGGCGAGGGCCCCGTCGTGACCGCCGCCGTCCAGGTCGACGCCGCGGTCAACCCCGGCAACTCGGGCGGCCCGCTGTTCGACGCGCAGGGGAGGGTCGTCGGCATCACGAGCTCGATCGCCACGATGTCCGGCTCCGGCGGGCAGGGCGGCAGCATCGGGGTCGGGTTCGCGATCCCCGTCGACCTCGCCTCGCGCGTGGCCGGCGAGCTCATCGAGGACGGCACCGCCGAGCACGCGTTCCTCGGCGTCGCGCTCGACGACGGCGAGGCGGCCGCCGGCGGCGAGGTGCGCGCCGGCGCCGTCGTCCGGGCCGTCGAGCCCGGCAGCCCCGCCGACGAGGCCGGCCTGCGTGAGGGGGACGTCGTCACCGCCCTCGACGACGCCGCGGTCGGCTCGGCGGCCGCGCTCACCGCCGCCGTGAGGGAGCACGTGGGTGGCGACGAGGTCGTCCTCGCGGTCGTCCGCGACGAGGAGGAGTCCGACGTCGGCGTGACGCTCGCGGCGGCCCCCGCCTCCGACGGGTGACCGACCGCCCGCCCGCGCGCGGGCACCTGCGACACTGGCGGGCGTGAACCGAGCCGAGCTGGACAAGGACCCCCGTGAGGTCGCGGGGATGTTCGACGACGTCGCCCAGCGCTACGACCTCACCAACGACGTGCTCAGCGCCGGTCAGGTGCGCATCTGGCGCGCGGCCTCGCGGCGCGCGCTCGACGCCGGCCCCGGGGACCGGGTGCTCGACCTCGCCGCCGGTACCGGCACGTCCTCCTCGGAGCTGGCCGACCGGGGTGTCGACGTCGTCTCCTGCGACTTCTCCACCGGGATGCTCTCGGTCGGCAAGCGGCGCCGGCCCGATCTCGCGTTCGTCGCCGGGGACGCGACCGCCCTGCCGTTCGCGGACGAGTCGTTCGACGCGGTGACGATCTCGTACGGCCTGCGCAACGTGGTCGACCACGCCGCCGCGCTGCGCGAGATGCTGCGGGTGACACGACCGGGCGGACGCCTCGTCGTCACCGAGTTCTCGACGCCGACCTGGGCGCCCTGGCGGGCGGCGTACCGACTCTTCCTCACCGGGGTGCTGCCGCGGCTCGCCCGGCTCAGCTCGTCGAACAACCCCGCGTACGGCTACCTCGCCGAGTCGATCGAGGACTGGCCGGACCAGGCCGGGGTGTCCGACGTCGTGCGTGCCGCCGGGTGGACCGCCGTGCAGCACAGGAACCTCTCGGGCGGCATCGTCGCCGTCCACCGGGCCCGCCGCCCGGAGTAGCCCGGGGGTGACCCCGGGACCGCCGCAAGGGACCCTGGACCCGGGTATTACGTGCGGTGAATGTCCCGGAATTCCGCGGATTCCGTGGGGGCGACGAGGATCACGTCGGGGGTGCCGAACCGGCCTGTGGGCGGGCTTACGATTCTTCGGGCGGACCCCCCGACCAGCGAACGAAGGAGCTCGACCGTGCCTGCCGCACCTGTGGCCGACGAGGCGGACGTCCTCGTCGTCGGTGCCGGACCGGCGGGCGCGAGCGTCTCCCACTACCTCGCCCAGCAGGGTCACCGCGTGATCGTCCTCGAGAAGTCGAGGTTCCCGCGGGACAAGGTCTGCGGGGACGGCCTCACGCCCCGCGCGGTCGCCGAGCTCATCCGCATGGGCGTGCCCACGCGCGAGGAGGACGGCTGGATCCGCAACCACGGGCTGCGCACCTCCGGGGCCGGCCACCGCATCGAGATCCCGTGGCCCGAGCTGTCCTCGATGCCGTCCTACGGGCTCGCGCGCGCCCGCACGAGCCTCGACGAGACGCTCGCCCGCCACGCCGAGGCGTCCGGCGCCGACCTGCGCGAGGGCCTGAGCGTGACCGGGGCCGTGCGGCACGAGCGCACCGGCCGGGTCGTCGGCGTCACCGCCCGGCCGGTGGACGAGAAGGGCCGTCGCGCGGGCGACGAGGTCACCTACCGCGCGCCGCTCGTCGTCGACGCCGGGGGAGTGTCCGCACGGCTGGCCACCTCCGTGGGGATCGAGAAGGACGCCGGCCGCCCCATGGGCGTCGCGATCCGCACCTACTTCCGCACCCCGCGGCACGACGACCCGATGATGGAGTCGTTCCTCGAGCTGTGGGACGGAAAACCGGGCGAGTCGAACCTCCAGCCCGGCTACGGCTGGATCTTCGCGCTCGGCGACGGCACCGCGAACGTCGGCCTCGGCACCCTCTCGCCGACCGCCACGCCGACCCGGCTCGACTACAAGGGCCTGTTCGCCACGTGGATGCAGAACGTCCCCGAGGAGTGGGGCTTCACGCCCGAGAACCAGGTCGGCGAGCTGCGCAGCGCCGCCCTGCCCATGGCCTTCAACCGCAAGCCGCACTACGCCAACGGGCTCCTCCTGGTCGGCGACGCCGGCGGCATGGTCTCCCCGTTCAACGGCGAGGGCATCGCCTACGCCCTGCAGTCCGGCCGCATCGCCGCCGACGTCATGGGCCAGGCGCTCGCGCGCACCTCGGACTACGAGCGGGTCAAGGCGCTGCGCACCTACCCGCGCATCATGGCCGACGAGCTCGGCGGCTACTTCACGCTCGGCCGGGGCTTCGCCCACCTCATCTCCCACCCGCGGATCATGCGGGCGTGCGTGAAGTACGGGCTCCCGCGGCCCGTGCTCATGGAGTTCGTCATGAAGCTCCTCGCCGACGGGTACGACCCGCGCGGCGGGGACTGGATGGACCGCGTCATCGCGGCGCTCGCCAAGGCGGCACCGGTGTCATGACGACCCGTACCGAACGTGCCGGGTCCGTCCCGGCGAACGTCTACCCTGGAGGACGGGACCGGCGGGCGCGGACCTGGACACCGCAGCCCGGCAGGATCGCCGGACCGTTGACGTCGACGGAGGACGCATGACCAACCCCTACGTGCCGCTGCTCATCATGATGGTGGTCGCGGCGGCCCTGGCCCTCGGCGGACTCGGTGCGAGCGCGATCATCGGCCCGAAGAAGTACAACCGCGTCAAGGTCGCCAACTACGAGTGCGGCGTCGACCCGACGCCCCGGGCGCCCTCGGCCGGCCGGTTCCCGGTGAAGTACTACCTCATCGCGATGACCTTCATCATCTTCGACATCGAGGTCGTCTTCCTCTACCCGTGGGCGGTCGCGTTCACCGAGCTCGCCGCCTTCGGTCTCGTCGCGATGCTCGTCTTCATCGCGCTCATCACCGTGCCCTACATCTACGAGTGGCGCCGCGGGGGCCTCGAGTGGGACTGACCCACCGCTGACCGACCGCCCCCACCCGCCCCGCCACGCACCACCCGAAAGGACCCCACATGGGTATCGAGGAGAAGCTCCCCGCAGGGTTCGGTCTCACCACCGTCGAGGCCGTCGCCGGCTTCGCCCGGTCGAACTCGCAGTGGCCGGTCACCATGGGCCTCGCGTGCTGCGCCATCGAGATGATGGCCGCCGGCACCCCGCGCTTCGACATGGCCCGGTTCGGCCTCGAGGTCTTCCGCGCCTCGCCCCGGCACGCCGACGTGATGATCGTGTCGGGCCGCGTGAGCCACAAGATGGCCCCGGTCGTCCGCAACGTCTACGACCAGATGTCGGACCCCAAGTGGGTGATCTCCATGGGCGTGTGCGCCTCCTCGGGCGGCATGTTCAACAACTACGCGATCGTCCAGGGGTGCGACCACATCGTGCCGGTCGACATCTACCTGCCCGGCTGCCCGCCGCGGCCCGAGATGCTCATCAACGCCATCCTCGAGCTGCGCGAGCAGGTCAAGAAGGCGCCGCTCGGCGTCAACCGGGTCGAGGCCGCCCGCGCGGCCGAGCGTGCCGCCCTCGGCGCCACCCCGACCCACGAGATGAAGGGGCTCCTCGCGTGAGCGGCACCGACGCCGGCGGTGACATCGCCGCCGCCCCCGGACCGGACGGGCGCACCGAGCTCGACGTCGTGGCCGTGCGCCGCGGCCAGTTCGGCGTCCACGGCTCCGGCGACACCTCGGGCTTCGGCGGCCTCGTCGTGGCCGTCACCGAGCCCGAGGCCGCGCAGCGCCCCTACGGCGGCTGGTTCGACGAGGTCGTCGACGTCCTGCGCGAGGTCCTCGGCGAGCAGGGCATCGACCCCGACGCGGCGATCGAGCGCGTGGTGATCGAGCACGGCGACCTCACCCTGCACATCGCCGCCGAGCACCTCGTGGCGGTGGCACGCGCGCTGCGCGACGACCAGGACCTGCGCTTCGAGCTGTGCCTCGGCGTCTCCGGCGTGCACTTCCCCCAGCACACGGGCCGCGAGCTGCACGCCGCCTACCACCTCATGTCGATCACGCACGGGCGCTCGATCGCCCTCGAGGTCACCTGCCCCGACGCGCACCCGCACATCCCCTCGCTGGTCGCGGTCTACCCGGGCAACGACTGGCACGAGCGCGAGACGTTCGACCTGTTCGGCATCGTGTTCGACGGCCACCCCGCCCTCGCGCGCATCCTCATGCCCGACGACTGGGTCGGGCACCCGCAGCGCAAGGACTACCCGCTCGGCGGCATCCCGGTGGAGTACAAGGGTGCCACCGTCCCGCCGCCCGACACCCGGAGGTCGTACAGCTGATGTCCGCCCCCACCATGCCCAGCGCACCCGGCCCCGCCCTCGGCGAGGAGGAGCCGGACTTCATCGCCGACGGCGGCGACTGGTCCGACATCGCCGCCGAGGCCGAGCGCCTCGGCGAGGAGCGCATCGTCGTCAACATGGGGCCCGTCCACCCCTCGACGCACGGCGTGCTCCGGCTCATCCTCGAGATCGACGGCGAGACGGTGCACGAGGTGCGGGTCGGCCTCGGCTACCTGCACACCGGCATCGAGAAGAACATGGAGTACCGCACCTGGACCCAGGGCGTGACCTTCTGCACGCGCATGGACTACGTGGCGCCGTTCTTCCAGGAGGTCGCCTACTGCCTCGGGGTCGAGAAGCTCCTCGGCATCACCGACCAGATCCCCGAGCGGGCCAGCCAGATCCGGGTCCTGCTCATGGAGCTCAACCGGATCAGCTCCCACCTCATCGCGGTCGGCACCGCCGGCAACGAGCTCGGCGCCACGACGATGATGACCCTCGGCTTCCGCGGCCGGGAGAACATCCTCGACATCTTCGAGCGAGTCTCCGGCCTGCGCATGAACCACGCCTACATCCGGCCCGGCGGCGTGGCCCAGGACCTGCCGCCCGGCACGGTGGAGTTCGTCCGCGAGCGGCTCGCCGACATCCGGTTGTCCGTCGTCGAGATGATGAAGCTGACGATGGAGAACCCGCTGTTCAAGCTGCGGCACGTCGACGTCGGCGTCATCTCGCTGTCCGGCGCCCTCGCCCTCGGCCTGACCGGGCCCTGCCTGCGCGCCACCGGCCTCCCGGCGGACCTGCGCAAGACCGACCCGTACTGCGGCTACGAGACCTACGAGTTCAACGTCGTCACCAAGGAGCGCTCGGACGCCTTCAACCGCGTCCAGGCGCGCTTCGAGGAGTGCTTCGAGTCGCTGCGGATCGTCCTCCAGGTGCTCGACCGCCTCGAGGCCTCCGCCGGGCAGCCGACGATGGTCGAGGACAAGAAGATCGCCTGGCCGGCGCAGCTCTCGGTGGGCACCGACGGCCAGGGCAACAGCCTCGACCACATCCGCCACATCATGGGCGAGTCGATGGAGTCGCTCATCCACCACTTCAAGCTCGTCACCGAGGGCTTCCGGGTCCCGCCGGGCCAGGCGCACGTGGCGATCGAGCACGCGAAGGGCGTCATGGGCGTCCACCTCGTCTCCGACGGGGGGACGCGCCCCTACCGGGCGCACTTCCGCGACCCGTCGTTCTCCAACCTGCAGTCGATGTCGCTGATGAGCGAGGGCGGCCAGCTGGCCGACGTCGTCGTCATCCTCGCCTCGCTCGACCCCGTCCTCGGAGGAGTGGACCGATGACCGAGCAGACCTACGCGCCGGACGTCGCCGAGTCGCTGACCGCCGACATCGCGGCGATCGTCGCCCGCTACCCCTCGCCGCGCTCGGCGCTGCTGCCGATGCTCCACCTCGTGCAGTCCGTCGACGGCTACGTCTCCGCCCGCGGCATCGCGCTGTGCGCCGAGGCCCTGTCGATCACGCGCGCCGAGGTCTCCGCCGTCGCGACGTTCTACAGCCAGTACAAGCGCCACCCCAACGGCGAGTACAACGTGGGCGTCTGCACGAACGCCCTGTGCGCGGTCATGGGCGGCGACCAGATCTTCGAGGCGGTCTCCGACCACCTCGGGGTCGGCCACGACGAGACCACGCCCGACGGCCGGATCACCCTCGAGCAGCTCGAGTGCAACGCGGCCTGCGACTACGCCCCGGTCGTCATGGTCAACTGGGAGTTCTTCGACAACCAGACCCCGGCCTCGGCCACGGCGCTGGTCGACGAGATCGCCGCCGGCCGCCCCGTCCACCCCACGCGCGGCGCCACCACGGTGGGCACGTTCAAGGAGATCTCCCGCGTGCTCGCGGGCTTCGAGGACGGCCGCGCCGACGAGGGGCCCGGTGCCGGCGAGGCCTCCCTGCTCGGCCTGCGCATCGCCCGGGCCAACGGCTGGACCTCTCCGCGCGAGGACCACGGCGCGGACGACCACCACCTCGCCGCCGAGGTCGCGGGCGCCGCGCCCGTGGGCGACACCGGCTCGAGCGCCGACCACCAGGTGCCCACCCGGGGCGAGGCCGACCCCGGGACGGCCGGCCGCACGGTCTCCGAGGAGGAGAAGTGACACTCACCAGCCCCGGCACCCTCACGCCGGTCCTCTCCGACATCTGGGACGCCCCGCGATCCTGGACCCTCGACACCTACCGCGACCACGGCGGCTACCAGGGGTGGGACAAGGCTCTGACGATGCCCCCCGGCGAGGTCGTCGACCTCGTCAAGGGCTCCGGCCTGCGCGGCCGCGGCGGCGCCGGCTTCCCCACCGGCCTCAAGTGGTCCTTCCTCCCGCCGGCCGACGGAGGGCCGCGCTACCTGGTCGTCAACGCCGACGAGTCCGAGCCCGGCACGTGCAAGGACATCCCGCTGCTCATGGCGAACCCGCACTCCCTCATCGAGGGCATGGCGATCACCAGCTACGCCATCGGCGGCCACCACGCCTTCATCTACCTGCGCGGCGAGACGGTCCACGTCTACCGCCGCCTGCTCGCCGCCGTGCGCGAGGCCCGCGAGGCCGGGCTCATCGGCACCGGGCTGGGGCCGGACGGCGACTACCACCTCGAGATCACCGTCCACGCCGGTGCCGGGGCCTACATCTGCGGCGAGGAGACGGCGCTGCTCGACTCGCTCGAGGGACTGCGCGGGCAGCCGCGGCTCAAGCCGCCGTTCCCCGCCGTCGCCGGCCTCTACGCGCGGCCCACGGTCGTCAACAACGTCGAGTCGATCGCCTCGGTCCCCGGGATCCTCTCCCGCGGCCAGGACTGGTTCACCGCGATGGGCACGGAGAAGTCCGCGGGCCACGGCCTGTTCTCGGTCTCCGGCCACGTGACCAACCCCGGCCAGTTCGAGGCGCCGTTCGGCATCACCATGCGTGAGCTCATCGAGATGGCCGGCGGCGTCCGCGCCGGGCACCGGCTCAAGTTCTGGACCCCGGGCGGCTCCTCGACCCCGATCCTCACCGACGAGCACCTCGACGTGCCGCTCGACTACGAGTCGGTCGGCGCCGCCGGGTCCATGCTCGCCACCCGGGCGCTCATGGTCTTCGACGAGACCGTGTCCGTGGTCCGGGTGATCTCGAAGTGGACGGACTTCTACCAGCACGAGTCCTGCGGCAAGTGCACGCCCTGCCGCGAGGGGACCTTCTGGATGAAGCAGGTCATGCACCGGCTCGAGGACGGCCGCGGGCTGCCTTCGGACGTCGACCTCCTCCTCGAGGTCTCAGCCAACATCGCCGGCCGCTCGTTCTGCGCGCTCGGCGACGCGTCGGCCACCCCCATCCAGTCCGGCATCGCGCACTTCCGCGACGAGTTCGAGGCCGGCTGCCACACGCCCGCGCGGGAGCTCTTCCCCTACGAGGCGTCGGCGATCTTCCACGAGGCAGGTGTGCGATGACCCAGACCCAGGAGCAGGCCGCGCCGGCGGCCCCCGAGCTCGTCACGGCCACGATCGACGGCCGCGAGGTGTCCGTGCCCAAGGGCACGCTCATCATCCGGGCCGCCGAGCAGGTCGGCATCCAGGTGCCCCGGTTCTGCGACCACCCCCTCCTCAAGCCCGCCGGCGCGTGCCGGCAGTGCCTCGTGGACGTGGCCAGCCCGGACCGCGAGGGCAACCTCAAGAAGATGCCCAAGCCGCAGGCCTCCTGCACGATGGAGGTGACGCCGGGCATGGTCGTGGCCACCCAGCACACCTCCGAGGTGGCCGACAAGGCGCAGCACGGCATCATGGAGTTCCTCCTCATCAACCACCCGCTCGACTGCCCGGTGTGCGACAAGGGCGGCGAGTGCCCCCTGCAGAACCAGGCGATGAGCAACGGCCGCGCCGAGAGCCGGTTCGTCGACGTCAAGCGGACGTTCCCCAAGCCGATCGCGATCTCCACGCAGATCCTCCTCGACCGCGACCGCTGCATCCTGTGCCAGCGCTGCACCCGGTTCTCCTCCGAGATCGCCGGCGACGCCTTCATCGCGCTCCAGGGCCGTGGCGGCGGCACCCCCGGCCGCGAGGTGCACGCCCTCAACGGCTCGCAGGTCGGTGGCTTCGACGCCGACGTCCTCGGGTTCGACGACGCCGGGCTCCCCGACGCCACGGGCGTCCCGTTCGCCGGCCCCGACGGCGTGCCCGGCATGTCCTCCGGCCACGCGACCGCCCCGATGGGTGCGGCCGAGGCCGACACCTCCGGCCGGCCGTTCACCTCCTACTTCTCGGGCAACACGATCCAGATCTGCCCCGTCGGCGCGCTGACGTCGGCGATGTACCGGTTCCGCTCGCGGCCCTTCGACCTCGTCTCCACCCCGTCGGTCGCCGAGCACGACGCGTCCGGCTCGGCCATCCGGGTCGACCACCGCCGCGGCGCCGTCGTCCGCCGCCTCGCGGGCAACGACCCCGAGGTCAACGAGGAGTGGATCACCGACAAGGACCGGTTCGCCTACCACTGGCAGGACGCGCCGGACCGCCTGCGGATGCCGCTCGTGCGCGACCAGGCCACCGGGGAGATGCACGAGACCAGCTGGTCCGAGGCCCTCTCGGTCGCCGGCTCCGAGCTGGCCCGCGCCGCCGCTGCCGGCGGCGTCGGCGTGCTCCCCGGCGGGCGCCTCACCCTCGAGGACGCCTACGCGTGGTCGAAGTTCGCCCGCACGGTGCTCCGCACGAACGACGTCGACCATCGCGCGCGCCCGCACAGCGCCGAGGAGGCCGACTTCCTCGCCTCCCACGTGGCGGCGACCGGCCTCGGGGTGACCTACCGCGACCTCGAGCGCGCCGGCCGCGTGCTCCTCGTCGCGCTCGAGCCCGAGGAGGAGTGCGGCACGATCTTCCTCCGCCTGCGCAAGGGCGTCCTCGCCGGCACGGCACGGGTCACCACCCTCGCGCCGATGGCCACCCGCGGGACCACGAAGATGCGCGCCGACCTCGTCGAGGTCGTCCCCGGCGGCGAGCCCGCCGCGCTGGACGCCCTGGGCGACGAGCTGCTCTCCGAGCTGTCCGCTCCCGGCGCCGTCATCCTCGTCGGCGAGCGCGCGGCGGCCCTGCCCGGCACGCTCACCGCCGTCGCCCGCCTCGCCGAGCGCACCGGGGCCCGCCTCGCGTGGGTGCCGCGGCGCGCGGGGGAGCGCGGCGCCGTCGACGCCGGCCTGCTGCCGACCCTCCTGCCCGGCGGCCGCCCCGTGGCCGACCCGGCCGCGCGCGCCGACGCCGGCGCCGTGTGGGGCATCGACTCCCTGCCCGACCGTCCCGGCCGCGCCCACCGCGAGATCCTGCGGGCCGCCGCCTCCGGCGAGCTGACCGGCCTCCTGATCGGCGGCGTCGAGACGCTCGACATGATGGACCCCGCGGCCGCGCTGCGGGCGATCGGCCAGGTCGACGTGCTCGTCCAGCTCGAGGTGCGCCGCAACGCGATCTCCGAGCTCGCCGACGTCGTCCTGCCCGTGGCCCCGCCGGTCGAGAAGGCCGGCTCGTTCGTCAGCTGGGAGGGGCGCGTGCGTCCCTTCGGGCAGGTCCTCGCGTCCCACGCGCAGTCCGACCGCCTCGTGCTCGCCGACATCGCGCGCGAGATGGGTCGCGACCTCGGCCTCGGGACCCTCGCCGAGCTGCACGCCGAGCTCGCCGAGCTCGACCCGTGGGACGGCCCGGTCGTCACGAGCGACGACACCGCGGGGGCGCCCGCGGCGCGCCAGCAGCCCGGCGCCGGCCAGGCGGTCCTCGCCACGTGGAAGCTGCAGCTCGACGCCGGCCGCGGCCAGGACGGCGAACCGCACCTCGCGGGGACCGCGCACCGCCCGGTGCTCCGCCTCTCGCCGGCCACGGCCCGCGCGGTCGGCGCCGTCGACGGCGGCCGCGTCCGCCTCACCGGACCGACCGGCTCGCTCACCCTGCCGCTGACCGTCACGCGGATGGCCGACGGTGTGGTGTGGGTGCCCGAGAACTCCCCGGGCAGCGCCGTGCGCGCCCAGACCGGGGCCGGCGCCGGCAGCGTCGTCACCGTCACCACCGCGGAGGCCCAGCAGTGATCACCCCGGTCATGTCCACCGCCTCGGCGCTGCCGACGGCGGACTTCAGCCACGACACCTGGTGGATCTCCCTCATCAAGGCCGTCGTCATCGTCGTCCTCCTGCTCACCGGCGTCCTCATGGCGCTGTGGGTCGAGCGGCGCGGGCTCGGCAAGATGCAGACCCGCGAGGGACCCAACGTGCTCGGCCCGTGGGGCCTGTTCCAGGCGGTCGCCGACGCCCTCAAGCTCGTCCTCAAGGAGGACATCCAGCTCAAGGGCGCGGACCGGGTCCTCTACATGCTCGCGCCCGGCATCGCCGCGTTCTGCGCGTTCATGGTGCTCGCCGTCATCCCGATGGGTCCGGACATCACCAACGGCGCCGACCCGACGTGGTGGACGCCGATGCAGCTGACCGACGTCCCGGTCTCCGTGCTCTACATCCTCGCGATCACCGCGCTCGGCGTGTACGGCATCGTGCTGGGCGGCTGGTCGTCGAACTCGACCTACCCGCTGCTCGGCGCCGTGCGCTCCTCCGCGCAGGTCATCTCCTACGAGCTGTCGATGGGCCTCGCGCTCGTCTCGGTCTTCCTCGTGTCCGGCTCGATGGCGACGTCCCAGATCGTCGACGCGCAGACCAACGTGTGGTGGGCGATCTCGCTGCTGCCGGCGTTCGTCATCTACGTGGTCTCGATGGTCGCCGAGGTCAACCGGCTGCCCTTCGACCTGCCCGAGGCCGAGGGCGAGCTCGTGGCGGGGCACTCCATCGAGTTCTCCTCGATGAAGTTCGCGTGGTTCTACCTCGCCGAGTACGTCAACATGTTCAACGTCTCGGCCGTCGCGACCACGCTGTTCCTCGGCGGCTGGCGGATCCCGTTCCTCTCGGACCACATCGTGTGGTGGGCCGCGCCGATCGTCGGGTTCCTCGTCTTCTGGCTCAAGGTCTGGGCCTGCATGTTCGTCATGATCTGGATGCGCGGCACCCTCCTGCGCGTGCGCTACGACCAGCTGATGAACCTCGGCTGGAAGATCCTCATCCCGGCCGCGCTCGTCTGGCTGGTCGCGGTCGCGATCATCCAGGGGGTGCGCCAGTTCAGCGACTTCGAGCTGTGGCAGCTGCTCGCGGTCATCGCCGGGCTGCTCGTCGTCGTCATGATCGTCACCTTCCTCCTCCCGGAGAAGAAGGAGCCCGACGACGAGGAGCGCGATCCCGAACCGTTCGACGCCTTCGCCGGCGGCTTCCCCGTCCCGCCGCTGCCCGGCCAGACCCTGCCCCCGTCGCCCCGCGCGGGCCGACGCCGGGCCGACGCCGCCGAGCCGGTCGTCGCCAGCAGCGCCCGGGCGAGCGCCGCCGAGCGGGGCACCGCCACCGACGCCACCACCGAGGAGGCCTGACATGGCTGACGAGAAGGGCTCCGAGCTGAGCCGCCGCATCACCGCGGACGACGTGGTCGTGCGCAACGGTGACGAGGAGATCCGCCTCGCTCCGGACGTCCCCGGGCCCGTGGGGTCGCTCCTCGCGCCCGTCGCCGGGTTCGGCGTGACGATCACGTCGATGTTCCGGCCCTCCCGCACGGTCCAGTACCCGTTCGAGAAGCCCCCGACGCAGCCGCGCTACCACGGCCGTCACCTGCTCAACCGGTACGCCGACGGGCTCGAGAAGTGCATCGGCTGCGAGCTGTGCGCGTGGGCGTGCCCCGCGGACGCCATCTACGTCGAGGCGGGCCCGAACGGCCCCGACGGTCAGTACTCGCCCGGCGAGCGCTACGGCCGCGTCTACCAGATCAACTACCTGCGTTGCATCTTCTGCGGGTACTGCATCGAGGCCTGCCCGACCCGCGCCCTGACGATGTCCAACGACTTCGAGCTGGCCGGACCCACCCGCGAGGGCCTCATCTACGAGAAGGGCGACCTGCTCGCGCCGCTGGCCGACGGCATGCTCGCCGCCCCCCACCCGATGGTGGCCGGAGCGACCGACGCCGACTACTACCGCGGCGAGGTCACCGGCCCCACCGCCGAGCAGGTCGAGTGGGTCGAGACCCACCGGCCCGACGACGAGACGCTCGCCTCCGCCCGCGAGGCCGTGGCCGCAGGTGCGAAGGGGACCGCGCGATGACCCCCACCCCCGTCATGACGGTGCCCGGCGAGATCGGCGGCGGCGAGACCGCGCTGTTCTGGGTCCTCGCGGCCGTCATGGTCATCGCCTCGAGCGGGCTGCTGTTCGCCCGCCGCGCGGTCTACGCCGCCGTGTCGCTCATCCTCGTCATGCTCTGCCTCGCCGTGATGTACGTGGCCCAGGGCGCCCCCTTCCTCGGGGTCGTCCAGGTGGTCGTCTACACCGGCGCGATCATGATGCTCTTCCTCTTCGTCCTCATGCTCGTCGGCGTCGACGCCGCCGACTCGCTGCACGAGACGATCCGCAACCAGCGCTGGGTCGCGGTCGTCGGGGGAGTCGGCCTGCTCGCCGTGCTCGTCGGCGTCGGGGCCCAGGCCGTCGGTCTGCCCGACTCGGCGGGTCTCGCGGCCGCGAACGCCGACTCGAACCCGGTCGGGGTGGCGCGCGTCCTGTTCGGCGACTTCGTCCTCACGATGGAGCTCACGGGCGCCCTGCTCATCACCGCCGCCCTCGGCGCGGTCGTCCTCACCCACCGCGAGCGGCTCACGCCGAGGACCACGCAGGTCGAGGTCGAGGCCGCCAAGATGCGGGCGTTCAAGGAGGACGGCGCCCGGATCGGCCAGCTGCCGACGCCCGGCGTCTACGCCCGGTCCAACGCCGCCGACCTGCCGGCCCTGTCCGCCGCGGGCGAGCCGATCGTCGAGTCCGTGCCCCGGGTGCTGCGCATCCGCGGGCAGGAGCGCACGATCGGCGAGGTCAGCCCCGAGACCGTGGCCGCCGTCGCCCGGTCGCGCACCGAGCCGGCCCGCGGCCTGCACGGCCGCGACGCGACGCGCAGCGTGGGTCGCGCCGGCCTGCCCGCCATGCCCGGCGAGCCCGCCCCGATACCGCTCGTGCCCGGCTCGCCCGGTCGCGAGGTCGTCGCCCGGCGCCGCGCCGCGCGCGCCGAGGCCGCCCGCACCGCGGCCGAGCAGAGCTCCGAGACCACCGCAGGGGACGACCGATGAACCCGATGAACTACGTGGTGCTCGCCGGCATCCTCTTCGCCGTCGGCGCCACGGCGGTGCTCGTGCGCCGCAACGCGATCGTCCAGCTCATGGGCGTCGAGCTCATGCTCAACTCGGCCAACCTCGTGCTCGTGACGTTCTCGCGCGTGCACGGCGACCTCACCGGGCAGGTGGCCGCGTTCTTCGTCATGGTCGTCGCCGCGGCCGAGGTCGTGGTCGGCCTGGCGATCATCGTGTCCGTGTTCCGCACCCGTCGGTCCGCCTCGGTCGACGACGTCAACCTCATGAAGAGCTGAAGGGAGCACGATGACCACCGCCACCCTTCACGCCGTCACCGAGGTCGCCGCGCCCGTGGCCGCCGACGGCCCCGCGAGCCTGGCCTGGCTGCTCGTCGCCGTGCCGCTCGTCGGCGCAGCGGTCCTGCTGCTGTCCGGCCGCGCCGCGAACGCCTGGGGCCACTGGCTCGGCGTCCTCGCCTCCGCCGCGACCTTCGTCGTCGCCGCCTGGATCACGGTCGACATGCTCGGTCGCGACGCGGGGGACCGTGTCATGGACCTCCACCTGTACGACCTGCTGCCCGCCGGCACGCTCGACGTCTCCCTCGGGATGCGGATCGACCCGCTGTCGATGACGTTCGTCCTGCTCGTCACGCTCGTCGGCACGCTCATCCACATCTACGCCGTGGCGTACATGGAGCACGACCGCGACCGGCGCCGGTTCTTCGCCTACCTCAACCTCTTCGTCGCGGCGATGCTCCTGCTCGTCCTCGGCAACAGCTACCTCGTGCTGTTCGTCGGCTGGGAGGGCGTGGGCCTCGCCTCGTACCTGCTCATCGGGTTCTGGAACCACGTGCCCGAGTACGCGGTCGCGGCGAAGAAGGCGTTCGTCATGAACCGCGTCGGCGACATGGGCCTGCTCATGGCGATGGCCGCGATGTTCGCCGGCCTGGGCACCGTCAGCTTCGCCGGCGTGGCCGAGACCGCGCCCGCCGCGTCGACCGGCCTGCTCACCGTCATCGGGCTGCTCCTCCTGCTCGCCGCGTGCGGCAAGTCGGCGCAGTTCCCGCTCCAGGCCTGGCTCGGCGACGCGATGGCCGGCCCCACCCCGGTCTCGGCGCTCATCCACGCGGCGACGATGGTCACCGCCGGCGTCTACCTCGTGGTGCGCTCCGGCCCGATCTTCGACCTCACGCCGGACGCGCGGATGGTCGTCGCGGTCGTCGGCGCGATCACGCTGCTGTTCGGCGCGATCGTCGGCTGCGCGAAGGACGACCTCAAGAAGGTCCTCGCCGCCTCGACGATGTCCCAGATCGGGTACATGATCCTCGCCGCGGGGCTCGGCCCGATCGGCTACGCGTTCGCGATCTTCCACCTCGTCACGCACGGCTTCTTCAAGGCCGGCATGTTCCTCGGGGCCGGCTCGGTCATGCACGGGATGAACGACCAGGTCGACATGCGCCGGTTCGGCGGCCTGTCGAAGGTCATGCCGATCACGTGGATCACGTTCGGCCTGGGTTGGCTCGCGATCCTCGGCATCCCGCCGTTCTCCGGCTTCTGGTCGAAGGACAAGATCATCGAGACCGCGTTCGTGCCCCAGGACGGCCACGCCGGCTGGGAGCCGTGGGTCTTCGGCATGGTCACGCTGATCGGTGCCGGCATCACGGCCTTCTACATGTCCCGGCTGTTCTTCATGACCTTCCACGGGAAGCGCCGCTGGACCACCGCTGAGGAGGGCTCCGAGGTCCACCCGCACGAGTCGCCGTGGCTGATGACCGTCCCGATGATCGTCCTCGCGATCGGCTCGGTGGGCCTGGGCTTCGCGCTCCAGCTCGGCGGCGGGTTCGTCACCTGGCTCGAGCCGGTGACCGGCCACCACGAGCACGCCGAGCCGGTCCTCGCGGTCCCGGTCATCATGGGCGCGACGATCGCGATCGTCCTGCTCGGCGCCGTGATCGCCTGGGCGATGTACGCGCGCCGCGAGGTGCCCGCCGTGGCCCCCGCCGGCAACGTGCTCGTCACCGCCGCCCGCAACGACCTGTACCAGGACGCCGTCAACGAGGGCATCTTCATGCGCCCGGGCCAGCAGCTCACGCGCGGCCTCGTCGAGGCCGACCGGGGAGTCGTCGACGGCGCCGTCATGGGCACCGCCTCGGCCACCGCCGGTCTGGGCCGCCTCCTGGGCAGGCTCCAGAACGGATTCGTCCGCAGCTACGCCGCACTGATGACGGCCGGCACCGTGCTCGCCCTGCTCGCCGTCCTGGCCTGGCGTCTCTAGGCCGAGGGAAGAGGAACCGAACCTGTGAACACCGCTACCCTCCCGTGGCTCACGCTGCTGATCGCCGTCCCGGTGGTCGCCGGCGCGCTGCTCCTCGTCCCCGGGCTGCGCCGCGTCGCCCGGCCCGTCGGTCTCGGCGTGTCCCTGCTCGTCCTCGCCGGCACGATCGCCGCCGTGGCCACCGACTTCGACCTCGGCGCCGCCGGTGAGCACCAGCTGACCGAGCAGGTCGCCTGGATCCCGCAGCTGGGCGTGTCCTACGCGCTCGGCGTCGACGGCCTCGGCGTCGCGATGCTCCTGCTCACCGCGTTCCTCGTCGTCGTCGTCCTGATCTCGGGCGTCCCCGTGCGCGCCGGCGACGACGACGCGACGACCGAGCGGCGCACCGCCACCTACGTCGCGCTCGTCCTCATCCTCGAGGGCATCCTCGTCGCCGTCTTCGCGGCCCGGGACGTCTTCCTGTTCTACGTCCTCTTCGAGGCGATGCTGCTGCCGATCTTCCTGCTCGTCGGGATGTACGGCGGGGCCCGGCGCCGCGCGGCCGCGATCAAGTTCCTGCTCTACTCGCTCGCGGGCGGGCTCGTCATGCTCGCCGGCGTCGTCGCCCTCTACCTCCAGGGCCCCGGCGGCCCCGAGGGCTTCCTCGTCGACAACCTCGCGGGCGCGATGGCCGGGACGTCCGACACGACGGCGCGCCTCATCTTCCTCGCGTTCCTCGTCGCGTTCGCCATCAAGGCGCCGATGGTGCCCGTCCACACGTGGCTGCCCGACACCGCCGAGCAGTCCCCGGGCGGCGTCTCCACGCTGCTCGTCGGCGTCATGGACAAGGTCGGCACCTTCGGCATGATCACGCTGCTGCTGACGATCTTCCCCGAGCAGGTCGCGTGGGCCGCGCCCGCGATGATCGTCCTCGCGGTCGTCTCGATCCTCTACGGGGCGCTCCTCGCGCTCGGCCAGCAGGACGTCATGCGGCTCGTCGCCTTCACCTCGGTGTCCCACTTCGGGTTCATCGTGCTCGGCGTCTTCGTCGGCTCCGAGGTGGCCCTGACCGGCGCGATGTTCTACATGGTCGCCCACGGCCTGTCGACCGCCGGCATGTTCCTCGGCTCCGAGTACCTGGTGCGCCGCGGCGGCACGCAGCGGATCGCCTCCTTCGGCGGCTACCAGCGCGTCGTCCCGGTGCTCGCCGGCACGTGGCTCGTCATGGGCCTGGCCTCGATCGCCCTGCCCGGCCTGTCCGGCTTCTGGGGCGAGTACATGGTCCTGCTCGGCACGTTCGAGGTCAGCTGGATCGCGGCGGCGTTCGCCGTGATCGGCGTCGTCCTCGCCGCCCTCTACGTCCTCATGCCGTACCAGCAGATCTTCACCGGCCCGGCGCCCGTGGGCGCGGGCGTCACGGACGGCGAGTCACGGCCCGACGGCGAACCCCGCCGGCGCGCCGACGCCCTGCGCGACCTGACCGGGACGGAGCGCACCGTCATGGGGCTGCTCGTCGCGGGGGTGCTCGCGCTCGGCCTCTTCCCGGCGCCGGTCGTCGAGCTGATCCAGCCCGTGGCCGAGCAGGTGGTCGTCCTCGCCGACGGCGCGGACGCCGCTGATGCCGCCCAGTCCAGCCCGATCTCGACCGTGGGGAGCGCCCTGTGACCGCCGCCCTGAGCGCGACCGCCTTCGTCGCACCGACCATCGCCTGGGCGCCGCTCGTCCCGGTGCTCATCGTCGGCGGGGCGGCCGTCGTCGGCGTCCTGCTCGAGGCGTTCCTCCCGCGCACGGCGCGCCGCGGCGTCCAGGTGCCCTTCGCGCTCGTCGCGATCGCCGCCGGCCTCGTCGCCGTCGTCTGGCGCCTGGCGACCGTCCACGGCGCCGAGGCGCCCACCGAGGTCGTCACCGGCGGCGCGTACGTCGAGGACCTGCCGTCCCTCGCGATCCAGGCGGTCCTCCTCGTCAGCGCCCTGCTCGCCGTGCTCGTCATGGCGGACCGCACGGAGACCCGCGAGGGGGCGTTCGCGCCCCAGGCCGCCGCCCGCCCGGGCTCGGCCGAGAGCGAGGCGGCCGCCCGCGCCGGCCTCACGCAGTCGGAGATCTTCCCGCTCACGCTCTTCTCGCTCACCGGCATGATGGTCTTCCCCGCGGCGGGCGACCTCATCACGCTCTTCGTCGCGCTCGAGGTCCTCTCGCTGCCGCTGTACGTGCTGGCCGCCACCGCGCGGCGCCGCCGCCTCCTCTCACAGGAGGCCGCGATCAAGTACTTCATCCTCGGCGCGTTCGCCTCGGCGTTCTTCCTCATGGGCATCGCGCTGCTCTACGGGTTCGCGGGCTCGCTGCGGCTGACCGACATCGCGGCCGCCGTGCCCTCGACGCCGGGGCTGGACTCGCTGCTCCTGCCCGGGGTCGTGCTCGTCCTCGTCGGCCTGCTCTTCAAGGTCGGCGCCGTGCCGTTCCACGCGTGGACCCCGGACGTCTACACCGGCGCCCCGACCCCGGTCACCGGCTTCATGGCCGCCGCCACGAAGATCGCCGCCTTCGGCGCGATGCTGCGGTTCGTCTACGTCGTCGCGCCCGGCCTGGGCTGGGACCTCGAGCCGGTCGTGTGGACGATCGTCATCCTCACGATGCTCGTCGGCACCGTCATGGGCATCATCCAGACGGACATCAAGCGGATGCTCGCCTACAGCTCGATCGCCCACGCGGGCTTCGTGCTCATCGGCGTCTTCTCGCTGACCTCGGCGGGCATCGGGTCGGTCATCTTCTACCTGCTGGCCTACGGCGTGGCCACGGTCGGCGCGTTCGGCCTCGTCACCCTGGTGCGCGAGACGGACGCCGCGGGCTCGGTCACCGGCGAGGCCACGCGCATCGACCAGTGGGCCGGCATCGGTCGGCGCCGCCCGGCGATCGCGGTGTCGATGCTCGTCTTCCTGCTGTCCTTCGCGGGCATCCCGCTCACCGCCGGGTTCGTCGGCAAGTTCGCCGTGTTCAGCGCCGGCATCGCGGGGGGCGACGCGGTCCTCGTCGTGCTCGCCGTCCTCGCCTCCGCCGCGACCGCGTTCTTCTACTTCCGCCTCGTCGTGCTCATGTTCTTCGAGGAGCCGAAGGACGAGGGCGTGACCGTCGTGTCCTCCGAGGGCCTGACGATCGTCGCCGTCGTGGTCTGCGCCGTCGCGACCGTCGCCCTGGGCGTCTACCCTGGTCCCGTGCTCGAGCTCCTCACCGACGCCGCGGTCTTCGTCCTGTGAGCAGGCTCGAGCTCATCTCCGCCCGGTTGGAGCAGGTCGACCCCGCTCTCGCCGAGGTGGAGGAACGCCTGGCGGCGGCCGTGCGCGGCGCCGACCGGCTCACGGAGGAGCCCGCCGCGCACCTGTCGGACGCCGGCGGCAAGCGCCTGCGCCCCCTGCTCACCGTGGTGACGTCCCAGCTCGGGTCCGGCGCCGGCGACGAGGTCGTCCGCGCCGCCGTGGCCGTCGAGCTCACCCACCTCGCCACGCTCTACCACGACGACATCATGGACTCGGCCGAGGTGCGCCGCGGGGTGCCCGCCGCGCACGTCGTGTGGGGCAACAACGTCGCCATCCTCACCGGCGACCTCCTGTTCGCCCGGGCCTCCTCGCTCGTGGCGTCGCTCGGTGCCGAGGCCGTCCAGCTCCACGCGGCCACCTTCGAGCGCCTGTGCCTGGGCCAGCTCCACGAGACGGTGGGACCGGACGCGGGCGACGACGCGATCGAGCACTACCTGCGGGTCCTCGCCGACAAGACCGGCTCGCTCATCTCCTCGGCCGCCTACTACGGCGCCCGGTTCTCCGGCGCGGAGCAGGCCCTGGCCGACGCCGTCGCCGCCTTCGGGGAGAAGGTCGGGGTGGCGTTCCAGCTCGCCGACGACGTCATCGACGTCGCCTCCGACCCTGAGGAGTCCGGCAAGGTGCCGGGCACGGACCTGCGCGAGGGCGTGGCGACGATGCCCGTGCTCCTGCTGCGCGCCCGCCGCGCCGCCGGGACGCTCGACGAGGCGGGGGAGCGGGCGCTCACCCTCCTCGAGGGCGACCTGTCCGGGGACGCCGAGCTCGCCGCGGCCGTGGCGGCCCTGCGCGACCACGAGGTGCTCGAGGAGTCCCGGGAGGTCGCGCGGCGCTGGGCCGACGACGCCGTGGCCGAGCTCGCCGTGCTCCCCGCCGGCGAGGTGAAGGACGGCCTGTCCGAGCTCGCGACGATGCTGGTCGACCGCATCGGCTGAGCCGCCCTGCCTGACCCACCCTCCGGCGAGTGAGCGGACTTCCGCCCGGCGCGTGAGCGAGGGACGATCGAGGCATGCCCAACCGCCTCGCCGACGCCGTGTCGCCCTACCTGCTCCAGCACGCCGACAACCCGGTCGACTGGTGGGAGTGGGGCGAGGAGGCGTTCGCCGAGGCGCGGCGCCGGGACTTACCCGTCCTGCTGTCGGTCGGCTACGCCGCCTGTCACTGGTGCCACGTCATGGCGCACGAGTCCTTCGAGGACGCCGGCGTCGCCGAGGTGGTCAACGCCGGGTTCGTGGCGGTCAAGGTCGACCGGGAGGAGCGGCCCGACGTCGACGCCGTCTACATGGCCGCCACTCTTGCCGTCAGCGGCCACGGCGGCTGGCCGATGACCTGCCTGCTCACCCCGGACGGGAAGCCCTTCCACTGCGGCACCTACTACCCGCGGGAGCAGCTGCTCCGGCTGCTCACGGCCGCCGGTGTCGCCTGGCGGGACCGACGGGACGAGGTGCTCACGGCGTCGGCGGGCCTGACCGACGCCCTGCGCGCCGTGAGCGACGCGGGCCCGCCGAGTCCCCTGGGCGCCGAGCTGCTGGACGGCGCCGTCGCCACCCTGGCCCGTGACTTCGACGCCGCGCACGGCGGGTTCGGGGGAGCGCCGAAGTTCCCGCCGTCGATGGTCCTCGAGCTCCTCCTGCGCCACCACGCGCGCACGGGCTCCGAGGGGACGGACGCCCTCGCGATGGTCGAGGCCACGTGCGAGGCGATGGTGCGTGGTGGCATCTACGACCAGCTCTCCGGAGGCTTCGCGCGGTACGCCGTCGACACCGCCTGGGTCGTGCCGCACTTCGAGAAGATGCTGTTCGACAACGCCCAGCTCCTTCGCGTCCTCGTCCACCTCGTCCGCGCGGCCCCGGACGGGCGGGTCGCCGGCCTCGCCGAGCGGGCGGCTCGCGAGACCGCCGACTTCCTCCTGCGCGACCTCGCCACGGACGAGGGCGGCTTCGCCTCCGCGCTCGACGCCGACACCGACGGCGAGGAGGGCCTCACCTACGTGTGGACGCCCGGCGAGCTCACGGACGTCCTCGGGCCCGACGACGGCGCGCGGGCCGCCTCGCTGCTGGGCGTGACGGCGCCGGGCACGTTCGAGGGCGGGACCTCCACGCTGCGGCTCCTCGCCGATCCCGAGGACCCGGTCTGGTGGGCGGGCGTTCGCGAGCGACTGCTGGCCGCGCGGGCCGAGCGCCCGCAGCCGGCCCGGGACGACAAGGTCGTCACGGCGTGGAACGGCCTGGCGATCGCCGCCCTCGCCGAGGCCGGCGCCCTGCTGGGCGAGCCGGGGTACGTCGACGCGGCGCGGACGTGCGCCGAGCTCGTGCTCGACGTCCACGTGGTCGACGGCCGGCTGCGCCGCCTGTCCCGCGACGGCGTCGTCGGGAGGGCGGCGGCCGTGTCCGCCGACCACGGCGACCTCGCCGAGGGCCTGCTCGCCCTCCACCAGGCCACCGGCGAGGCGCGCTGGCTCGCCGCGGCGGGCGGCCTGCTCGACACCGCGCTCGAGCTGTTCGCCGCCCCGGACGGCGGGTACTTCGACGTCGCCGCCGACTCCGAGGCGCTCGTCACCCGGCCGCGCGAGACGACCGACAATGCCGAGCCGTCCGGGACGTCGGCGCTCGCCGGGGCGCTCGCCACGTACGCGGCGCTCACCGCCTCGACGCGGCACCGATCGGCGGCGGAGGCGGCCCTCGCCACGGCCGGGTCGGTCGCCCGCCAGGCGCCGCGGTTCGCCGGGTGGAGCCTGGCGACCGCCGAGGCCCTGCTCGCCGGTCCGCTCGAGGTGGCGATCGTCGGCCCGGACTCCGGGCCCGGGAGGCAGGCCCGCGACGAGCTCGAGGCCGTCGCGCGAGCCTCGGCCTCGCCGGGGCTCGTCCTCGCGGTGGGGGAGCCCGACACCGAGGGGATCCCGTTGCTCGCGGGTCGCGGCCTCGTGGGCGGGGAGCCGGCCGCCTACGTGTGCCGCCACTTCGTCTGCGACCGGCCGGTCACGACCCCCGCCGAGCTGGCGCGGCTCCTCGCGCCCTGAGGTGCGGAGAGGCCCGGCGCCCCGTCCTCACGACAGCTCGGTGACGGCGGTGCGCGCACCAACCGCAATCTCGATGAACCGGTCGTCCCCGCCGGCTACCGCCCCTCGAGGTCGGCGGCCGTGGGCAGGTCGGCGCCGCGGCGGCTCACGGTGATGCCCGAGGCGGCGGCGCTGCGCCGGCCGATCGCCTCGAGGTCGAGCGGGGCGTCGCCCGGCAGCCTGAGCAGCGAGTCGATGAGGGCGGCCATGTAGCTGTCGCCCGCGCCCACGGTGTCGACCACCTCGACCCCGGCCGCCGGGACCCGCACCGACCGCTCCCGGTCGGCGACGATCGCCCCCTCGGCCCCCATCGTCAGCACGACGAGCCGGGGGCCGAGGGCGAGCGTGCGCGCGACGACGTCGTCCCCCGACAGGCCCGGGAAGAGCCACTCGGCGTCCTCGTCGGAGATCTTGACGACGCTCGCGTGCGCGGCGAGCTCGTCGTAGCCGGACTGCACCTGCTCGAGCGGCGGGAGCAGGGCGGCGCGGACGTTCGGGTCGAAGGAGACGAGGGCCCCTGCCGCCCGCGCCCGCGCGGCGATCTCCCGCACGCGCGTGGCGCCGGGCTCGACGAACGCGGAGTAGGAGCCGACGTGCACCGCCGCGGGGATCGCGAGGTCCGCGACCGGCGGCAGCTCCCAGGCGATGTCGAACTCGTAGGCCGGGACCCCGGCGTCGTCGATCGTGGCGACGGCGGTCGACGTGCGGCCCGGGGTCACCGAGCCCGCGAGCACCTCGACCCCGGAGGAGACGAGGTGGTCCCGCACGAGGGCGCCGTCCTCGTCGTCGCCGATGTGGGTGAGCAGGGCGACGTCGACGCCGAGGCGGGCCAGCCCGACCGCCATGTTCGCGGGGCTGCCGCCGGGCACGCGGCCGCTCGCCCGCGCGGGGCCGCCCTCCTCGTCCGGGAAGACGTCGACGAGAGCCTCGCCGACGACGAGCACGCGGGATGCGCCGGGAGCGTCCGCCGCCGTGCCGGTCACGCGTCGTCCGAGCCGTCGAGCAGCGCCTGGGCCGCCGCGACGACGCCGTCCGCGGCGATCGCCTCGTGGGCGGCGACGAACGCCGCGCGGAAGCGGTCGTCGGCGCCGATCCGGGCGAAGAGGGTCTCGTCGTCGAGGAAGGTGCCGGTGTCCGCCCGAAGGCGGGCGACGGCCTCGTCGAGCCGGCCGCGCTGCCGGTCGGAGACGGCCTCCCGGTGGGCGTCGGTGGCGGACACGGTCGCGAACGCGGCGAGGACGAACGCGGTGGCCCGTACCGGCAGGTCGCGCTCGATGAGGTCCTCGACGACCGGGACGACGAAGGCGAGCACCCGGTCCGAGGCATCCGTGACGATGCGGACGAGGGTGTCGGCGATCGCCTCGTTGCCGAACCGGTCGACGATCGTCGCCCCGTAGTCCGCGAGGTCGATCCCCTCGACCTCGCCCACCGTGGGGGCGGCCTCGTCGGCGATGTAGGCGGCGGCGAGCCGGCCGAGGACCGGATCGGTCACCGCCTCGTGGACGTACGTGTGGCCGGCGAGCAGCCCCGTGTGGCCGAGCAGCTGGTGGGTGGCGTTGAGGATGCGCAGCTTCATCCGCTCGTAGGGGACGACGTCGTCGACGAGCTGGACGCCCACCGACTCCAGGTCGGGACGGCCGTCCGTGAACCGGTCCTCGAGCACCCACTGGACGAACGGCTCACCCACGACGGGCCGGCGGTCCTCGACGCCGAGCTCGTCCCTGACCATCGCCCGGTCGTCGTCCGTGGTCACCGGGGTGATGCGGTCGACCATGCTCGCCGGGAACTCGACGTGGCTCTCGATCCAGTCGGCGAGGTCGCCGCCGCGGGCCCGCGCGTGCCCGAGGACGCTGCGCCGGGCCACGTGCCCGTTGCCCTCGATGTTGTCGCAGCTGACCACCGTGAACGGCGGCGTCCCGCGCTCGCGGCGCACGGCGAGGGCGTCGACGACGTAGTCGAACGCGCTCGGCGTGCCGTCCTCGGCGGGGTGCTCGCCGTAGCCGCCCTCGGTGATCGTCAGGCTGACGATCCGGGTCTCGGGCGCGGCCATGCGCTCGACGACGGCGTCCGGGTCGTCGGGCGCGTAGAGCAGCTCGACGATCGAGCCGATCGTGCGCGCCTCGAGCGGCCGGCGCGAGTCGCGCAGGACGAGCGTGTAGCGGAAGTCCTGGGCGGCGAGGTCGTCCCGCATCGCCTTGTCCCCCGGGAACAGGCCGACGCCGCAGATCGCCCAGTCCTCGGCGCCGCCCGCCTCGAGCAGGCGGTCGAGGTACATCGCCTGGTGCGAGCGGTGGAAGTTGCCCACCCCGAAGTGGACGATGCCCGTGGTCAGCGCGCCCGTGTCGTACGTCGGTCCCTCGATCTGCGTCATCGCAGCCCCCCGTGGTCGTCGCGGGCCGGGTCCGGCCCGAGGGGCACCAGGATGCCAATGCGGCCCCGCGCCCGCCACCCCTGACGGGCGCGGGCGCGGGCTGCGTCAGCCGTGGATCTTCGGCAGCCAGGCGAGCTGGCCGACCTCGTTGCCGCGGTCGCGGGTGATCATCTGCGCGCGGCCGGGGTTCGTCTTCTTCGCCCGGATGCGGCCGATGACCGGCCCGTCGTCCGGGTTGCCGGACAGCAGGTAGGCGGGAGCGGCGAGGTCGGTCATCGTCTGCATGACCGGCTCGAACATCGCGCGCGACGCGCCACCGATCCGGCGCGTGATCACGACGTGCAGGCCGATGTCCTTGGCCTGCGCCATGAGCGGCTGGATCGCGCTCAGCGGGTTGCCGGCGGAGGTGTTCACCAGGTCGTAGTCGTCGACGAGGATGTAGACCTCCGCGCCCGACCACCACGAGCGGCTGCGCAGCTGGTCCGGCGTGACGTCCGGTCCGGGCAGGCGCGACTTGAGGAAGCCGGCGAGCCCCTTGAGCTCGGTCGTCGCCATGTCGTGGGTCGACAGGTAGAGACCGAGGTGCGACTCCGGGAGCTCGCCGAGCAGCGCGCGCCGGAGGTCGACGGCGATGATCTGCGCCTCCTTGGGGCCGTTGAGCCTCGCGACCTCCGAGGCGAAGGCCCGCAGGAACGTCGACTTGCCGGACTTGGAGTCGCCGAGGAGGAACATGAGCGGGTCCGCGGCCGGGTCGAGCACGACCGGCGCGAGCCGGGCCTCGTCGACCCCGAGGAGGATGCCGCCGGCCAGCTCCTCGGGCGTGGCCTGGGCGCGGATCTCGTCGAGGCCGATCTGCTCGGGCAGGAGACGCAGCTTGGGTCCGGGGCGGCCGGTCCAGGCCTCGCCGACCCGTCGCACGAGGTCGTCGACCCCGGCGCCGAGCGTGCCCGAGCTGCCGTCGCCGTCGATGCGGGGCAGCGCCGTGAGGATGTGGTGCTTCGACTTGGCCAGGCCTCGCCCGGGCCGGTTGGGGATGTTCTTCGCCAGCTTGCGGTCCACGTCGGAGTCGAGCGCGTCGCCGAGCCGGAGCTCGAGGCGCGAGCCGATCATGTCCTTGAGCTGCATGCGGAAGTCCATCCACCGGTTCGCGGTGCCGATGAGGTGGAAGCCGAACGTGAGGCCGCGGCCGGCGAGCTGCTGGAGGGGGATCTCCAGGTCGTCGAAGTCCGCCTTGATGGTGGGCCAGCCGTCGACCACGAGGAAGATGTCCCCGTAGCCGTCGTCCACCCGGCCCTCGGTCCGGCGGGTCCGGTAGGTCTCGATCGAGTCGATCTTGTTCGCCCGGAAGAACGCCTCGCGCTCGTCGACCAGCTGGCGCATCTCGGCGACGATCCGGCGCACGACGTCCGGCTCGCCGCGCGTGGCCACGCCCGCGACGTGCTCGAGGTCGGTCATCGCGGCGAACGTGCCGCCACCGAAGTCGAGGACGTAGATCTGCGCCTCCTGCGGCGTGCGCGTGAGGGCGAGCGCGGCGACGATCGAGCGCACGGCCGTCGACTTGCCCGTCCGCGGGCCGCCGACGATCGCCATGTGGCCGCCCGCGCCGTCGAGGTTGAAGACGAGGTCCTCGCGGCGCTGCTCGAGGGGCTTGTCGACCACGCCGAGCGGGATCGTCAGCGCGCCGGCGCCTCGCCACCGCGGCGAGTGCAGGCCGAGCTCCGGGGTGACCGTGAGGTCGGGCATGAGCTCGTCGTAGGTCTGCGGCACGTCGAGCGGCGGCAGCCACACGACGTGCGCCGGCGGGCCCTGGCCCTCCATGCGGCTCACGCCGATGTCGAAGGTGGAGGGCTGGTTCTTCCGCTCCTCCTCGGCCTTCTTCTCGGCCTCCTCCGCCTTGCGCTCCTCGATCGCCCGGGTCGCGTCGTCGGCCGCCTCGAGGCGCCGCTGCAGCTCCTCGGGGCTCTCGCCGAGCACGGGCGCCGCGGTGTACGGCGAGATGTCGATGTCGATCTGCTCGACCTGCTGCTCGGCCCCGCCACCCTCGGAGCGGTTGCGGCGGCGCCGCACGGGCGGCGCGCCGGACACGTAGGCGGCGCGGAACCGGATCATCGTCGTCGTGTCCGGCTTGAGGTAGCCCACGCCGGGCATCGGCGGGAGGTCGTAGGCGTCCGCGACGCCGAGGACCGTGCGGGACTCCTGCGCGGAGAACGTGCGCAGACCGATCCGGTAGGACAGGTGCGACTCCAGGCCGCGCAGGCGGCCCTCCTCGAGCCGCTGCGAGGACAGCAGGAGGTGCATCGACAGCGAGCGGCCCAGCCGGCCGATCGCGACGAAGAGCTCGGCGAACTCCGGCTTCGCGGTGAGGAGCTCGGAGAACTCGTCGCAGATGATCATCAGCGCGGGCAGCGGCTCGAGGTCGGTGCGGCCGTTCGTCCGCGCCTTCTCGTAGTCCGTGACGTTGGCGAAGTTGCCGGCGGCGCGCAGGAGCTCCTGGCGGCGGACCATCTCGCCGCGCAGGGCGTCCTCCATGCGGTCGACGAGCGTGAGCTCCTCGCCGAGGTTGGTGATGATCGCGGAGACGTGCGGCATGTCCGCCATGCCGGCGAAGGTCGCGCCACCCTTGAAGTCGACGAGGACGAGGTTGAGCGCCTCGGAGCTGTGGGTCATCGTCAGCGCGAGCACGAGGGTGCGGAGCACCTCGGACTTGCCCGAGCCGGTGGCGCCGATGATGAGGCCGTGCGGCCCCATGCCCTGCTGCGCGGACTCCTTGATGTCGAGCTGGACCACGCGGCCCTCGGGGGTCAGCCCGATCGGCACGCGGAGCCGGTCGCGGGGCAGGCGCGGTCGCCACGCCTGGCTGACGTCGAAGTCCCGCACGTCGCCGAGGCCGAGGAGGTCCGTCAGCTCGGCGGAGACCTCCGCGGGCGCCTCGCCGGACTCGCCGGAGTCGTCGGCGACCTGGCCGGAGCGGATGGAGGCGAGGCGGGCGGTGAGTCGGCGCGCGGCCGCCTCGGACTCGGCGACGCTCAGCTGGTCGGCGACACCGATCTGCGGCTCCGCCCCCACCTGGAGGATCTCGACCGGCGTGGCGCCGGTCAGGGGACCCTCGTCGACCTCGTCGTGCAGCAGCAGCCGCAGGGTCGAGGGGGAGACGAGCGCCTCCCATGTCTCGGGCAGGTCGACGACGGTCACGCCCATGACGCCGTCGGGCGTGAGCACCGGGTTGACGGCGGGGACGTCACCCCCGTCGACGACGACGAGCACGTGCGGCAGCTCCGGGTCGCCGCCCGAGAGGCCGAACCGGGGCCGCTCCGCGATGCCGGCGGGCAGGAGGTCGGCGAGGTGGGCGAGCGAGGTCGTCAGCATGCGGGCGGGGCCCACGGCGTCGTTGACCCGCGGGGACAGGGCGTGCGGGAGCCACTTGATCCACTCCCACTCGGGCAGCGCGTCCTCCGACGCGATGACCGCGATCTTCAGGTCCTCGGGCGAGACGAAGGTGGCCAGGTGGGTGATGACGCCGCGGGCGAGCGCGCGGGCGGAGTCCTCGGAGCCGGCGACCTCGATCCGGGCGAACGCCTGGAGGTCCATGCCGAGCGGGAGGCCGCTGACCTCGCGGTGGGTGACGAGGAACCGGTGCGCGGCGGAGGCCGTGACGGGGTCGAGCTGGGCGAGCGTGGGGATCTCGGGAGACTTGAGGTCGAGCGACAGCGGCTGGGTGGCCGACCCGATGCGGGTGAGCAGGAAGTCCTCGTCCTCGGAACTGCGCTCCCACGTGCGGGAGCCCTCCTCGCCCAGGGCCGCGAGCGACCGGGGGTCGGGCATCCGCCAGGCCGAGTAGTCGAGCTGCATCTTCGCGGCGGTACGGACCTTCTTGCGCAGGTCCGTGAGGTAGGCGAGGTACTCCCGGCGGGAGTCCATCACCGCCTTCTTGTGCTGGTTGCGCTGGCGGATGATGTTCATCGCCACCATGAGCACCATGGCGGACATCATCGCGGCGCCCATGAGGACCATCCGCTGGTTGCCGGAGCCGCCCCCGAACATCATCACGCCCATCATGCCCATCGAACCGATCATGGGCACGACCATCATGAGGATGTTCTGCAGGCCCTCGGGCTCGGGGAGCTCGGGCGGGACCTGCAGCGTCTCCTCGCTCTGCGGCGGGGGCGGCGGCGCCTTGGTGGACGGACGGACCACGGACTTCCTCCACGTCGATCGCCGGGACCAGGTGCCTACCTCCCCCGGGGCTGGACCGCGGCGCCGCCGGCCGGTGGGCCGGCGTGCGCGCGACCGGACGGAACGTCCGGAGCCGCCCCTAATATAGGGTCCGGGGCGGCACGGGGCAGCCCTGATCAGGTGCCACGGCCGCCGAGATCGTGCCCGCCGGACGGGGGAGGGGAACGGATGACCACGACGGCCGAGCCGCGCGTGCACGCCACCGTGGTCCTCGGACCCGTCGTGCGCGACGTCGCCGTCCCCGACGGCGCCACCGTGGCCGACGTCCTGCGCCGCCTCCGGGTCGACGCGCGGTCGCGCTCCGTCCTCGTCACCGACTCCTCCGGCTGGCGGGTCGCCGCCGACGACGTCATCGGGATCGACGTGCCCGACGGTGTCCTGCTCACCGTCACCCGCGGGTCCGCCGGCGCGTCGATCGAGTCGGACGAGCTGGGTCGCGCCCGGGTGCTGCCCGCCGGCGCCGACTCGTTCGCGGTCGCCGGAGCGGGCCTGGTCCTCGTCGTCGGGGGCGTCCTGCTGCTCGCGGGCACCGCGTGGTGGGGGATGACCGACCCGCTGCCCGCCTGGTGGCGCGGGACGGTGGTCGCCCTGCTCGCCCTCGCCGCGCTCGGGCTGGCGCTGCGGCGCGGGCGCGAGGGGGTCGTGCTGCTCGACATCGCGGCGCTCTCGCTCGTGTCGGTCGCCGCCGGCGTCCTCGTCGTCCCCGCGGACGGGCCCGCCCAGCTGCGGCTCGCGCTCGTCGTCGCCCCCGCCGTGGCGGGAGCCGCCCTCGCGCTGCGCGCCGGCGCGGCCGAGCGGAGACGGGACCGCACCGCCTCGGCCGCTGCCCTCGTCGCCACCGTGTGGCTCGGCGCCGCGATCGCCGCGCTCGCCACCCTCGAGATCGACACCGGCATGTCGGTCGTCGGCGCCCTCGTCGTCGGCGCCGTCCCCCCGCTGCTGCTGGCGATGCCCGACCTCGCGATCGACGTCCCCGACGACCAGCTGCTCGACCTCGAGCACGTCTCCCGCGACGCCACCGGTGTCCGCCAGGCCGCGCCGAAGGCGCCCGCGGAGGTGACGGCGCCCCGCGTGCGCCGGGTCGTCACGACCGCGCGGCTGCGGCAGGACCTCGTCGTCGTGCTCATGTCGCTGCTCGCCGCGATGCTCGCGCCGTCCGTGCTCGCGATCGTCCCGGTCGGCGGGATCCGCGGGTGGGCGGCGCTCGTCACCGTGGTGCTGCTCGTGCTCGCGCTGCTGCTGGTCCCGCGCGGGGCCCGGGCCCGCACCGTGCGCGTGCTGCCGCGCGTGGCCGCATTCGTCGTCATCGGCCAGATCGCATGGGCGGCCGTGGTCGGCGGGCGTGCGGAGGCGCTGACGGTCGGGATCGTCGCCGTCGTCGCGGCGCTCGTCATCGCCGGGCTCGCGATCGCCGTGGCGCGTGGCCTCAGCAACGTCGCGCTCGCGCGCCTCGGGGACATCGTCCAGGGGTTCGCGACGCATCTCGCCCTGCCGGCCGGAGCCGTGGCCGCGGGCGCCATCCACTGGGTGAGGCAGGTGGGACTGTGACCGAGGGCAACGACCCCCGACCGCGCCGGCGCGACCGCCGGGAGCAGGGCCGTCCGGAGGCGCCGACGCCGGGAGGGACACCCCCGTCCGACGACGCCGCGCCGCCCGCCCAGGGGGTGCCCGGTCAGGGCGCGGGGGGCGCGGGCGGTGGCGAGCCCACCGCCGGTGGTTCGCGGCCTGCCGGTGGTTCGCGACCTGCGGACAGCGCTCCGCGTCCCGATGGTGGCTCACGTCCCGCGGCCCAGGCCGGTTCACGCTCGGCAGGTGGCTCGCGCCCGGCGCCCGGGGGCGGATCCCGGCCGGCGGCCCAGGCCGGTTCACGCTCGGCAGGTGGCTCGCGCCCGGCGCCCGGCGGTTCTCGACCCGCCGGTGGGTCTCGGCCCGCGGCGGGCTCGCGCTCCGCGGGCGGCCCAGGACCGGCGCCCGCGGGTGGTTCGGGGCCCGCGCCGACCGGTGGGTCGCGCCCGGCGCCTGGTGGGCATGACGGGACCGGCGCGACCGGACCGATCGTCGGTGGGGGAGGCCGCCGGCGCGGTCCGCGCAGCGGCTCACCGCTGGCCGGCGGATCCACGCCGGTCGGCGAGGGGACGAGCACGCCCGGCGCACCCGGTCAGGGATCGTCCGCCGCGACGGGCACCGTGGGCCGCACCTCGGGCGACCGCGCGCGTGCCGGCCTCCCGCCCGCACGGCCCCACGGCGCTCCGGCCGCCCCCGGGTCCGCCCGGTCCGAGGCGGCGCCTCCTGGCGGATCCGGCTCTCCCGACCCGAGCTCGCGCGCCGAGGACCCGTACCGCGACCGGCAGACGCTGCGCGTCCAGCCGCGCGCCGGGGCTCCCGCCGCCGCTCCCGACGGTCCGCGCGCCGGTCTGCCGGCTCCGGGTGCGAGTCGTCCGACGCCGGAAGCGTCCACGGCCCCACCGCCGCGCCAGGCCGGCGGATCGGCGCCCGTCGCCGGCTCGGCCCCGGCACCGTCCGGAGCCTCGGCACCGGAGGCCGGGCACACCGACTGGGACGCGCGCTTCGGCCCGAACGCGGTCCTCCCCTCGGCCCCGTCCGGCCCCGACGCGGCCCCCGCACCGGACAGCCGTGCGTACCAGCCGCCGCGCGGGGCGGGCAGCCGACCCGCCGCACCGCCGCCGGCGACGCCCGCCGGTGACGCGCGGGCGCCCGAGCGACCCGCCGACCGCGGCCCTGGAGCGCAGGGGCAGCCGTGGCAGCAGCCGTCGGCGCCGTCCGCGGGCTCGTCCGCCGTCGCGTCGTCCGGGGCTCCGTCCGCGCCCGTGGCCCAGTCGCCGGCTCGTGGCGGCGGTCCGCGGCCCGCGGGGTCACGACCGATGGACGGGGCGCCCGCGCAGGGGCGGCGCGAGCAGCCGCGCGGCCGCGGCCGCACGGACGACGAGGCAGCGAGGTCCGGTCACCTCACCGCGCCGACCGGGGCCGACCCGGGCCGGTTCCCGGACGGCCGCCCGACCACGAGCTCGCTGCTCCAGCTCGCGTCGTACGTCATCACGCTGATCGTCGTCGTCGGACCGGGTGTCGGCGTCTGGTTCCTCACCGAGTCGATCGTGCTCACCGTCATCACGGTGGTCGAGCTCGCGGCCCTGCTCGTCCTGCTCCGCGCGCGGACCGGCGTGACGCCCGGTGGGCTCGTGCTGGGGCTCCGGGCGGCCCGACGCACCAACCACCTCGCCCCGGGCCTGTCCCGCGAGGCCGCGCGCTCCGGCATCCTCGGCGGTTCGCACGTCACCGTCGTCGGTGGCCTCGTGCTCTCGTTGTCCGGCCTGTTCGACCCGCAGAAGCGGGGCCGGGCCTGGCACGACCGGGTCGGACGCACGCGGGTCCTGCCCGCGCGGCGGATCGCGAAGGAGCTCGCCACGGAGCCCGACGGCGGCCGGCGCGTGCGCGCGACGATGGCGCCGCTGCCCGCCGACCGCATCGATCTCGGTCGCCAGGTCACCCGGCTCGGCGACGACCCGCGGCACGGGTCCGGCACCCGACGGGACTGAGCGGGAGTCGGGACCGAACGGGCGCCGGCGGCGTGCGGCCGGCTCACCCGTGACGGCGCGGACAGCGAGCGGCCCCGCCGACCGTTCGGTCGGCGGGGCCGCTCGCTCGCGGATCAGGAACGGGTCGTCACCACTCGTCCGTCCTCTGGTCGTCGCCCTTGCGCAGCTCGTCGGGCGCGGGTCGGCTGTCGGTCCGGTCGCCGCCGTACGCACCCGCGGGGCGCGCGATGACGGTCGGCCCGGTGGGCTCCTCCTTCGGAGTGGCCTCCAGCTCCTCGGCCGGGTCCTCCCCGTCCTTGCGCTTCTTCCGCTTCCCTGATCCGCGGCCGCCGGCCATGCCACCCATCGGCATGCCGCCCATCATCGGTCCCCGGCCGCCCGCTCCGGCGCCCGTCGAGCTCGAGGATCCGGACGAACCGCCGGGGCCGGCCCCGACGACGCCGGTACCCGTGCCGGTCCCTGCACCTGCAGGTCCGGCCAGCGTCCGTGGCTGAGGTGGGGTCGTGCCCCCGGACCGACCGCCCCCTGCACCCGGGGCGCCCGCGACGCCGCCGATCGGCGCGACAGCACCGCCGCCCGGACCGCCGGAACCGGCGACACCGCCCGGAGCGACGCCGACGGAGCCGCCACCCCCGGGTCCACCGGCGCCGGGTGCGCCGGGTCCACCGGCGCCAGGTGCTCCGGTGCCCGGTCCGCCGGCGACGGGCGGTGCCGTCGTGCCGGGAGCTCCGGCGCCAGGACCACCGGTCCCCGGGCCGCCGGAGCCAGGACCGCCGACACCCGGCGGCGGGGCCGCGTCGACGGAGGGATCGCGAAGGAACGGACCGTCGGCCTCGGGGATCTGGGTGTCCGGCGGACCCCAGCTCGGGCCGCCCGGCCGCGGGAAGGTGTCGCGCGGTTGGTCCCCGAAGAGGATCGGCGCCCCGTGGCCGGGCAGGTCCCGCTCGGGGATCTGGGTGTCCGGGGTACGTCCCGGCCGTGGAGTCGCGATGATCCGGTGCATCTCGGGCTCCGGCGGGAGCGAGCGGTACGCCGGCACGCCAGTCACCTCGGGCGGCGGTGTCCGCTGGGCGATCGCCATGCCCTCCTCCGGGGGCGGGGGGATGACCGACGGGCCGTTGGCCGTGCGGGCGCGCGCGAGTCCGCCCGCGTCCTCGCGCCACGGTTCCCCGCCGGCGGTGATCTCGGGCATCATCTCGACGGCTTCCTGGACCGTGTCCTCGAGGTCCCACAGGGAGTTGCTCGCGTGGGCGTTGTACCGGAAGGTGTCGAACTCGTCGTAGTTGCCGCTCGCGCGATCCTGCTCGTACCTCTGGATCGTGTCCTCGTAGGTCCGCATGGCCGTGTCGGCGCCGCTGCGCGCGTGCTCGACCGCGGAGCTGACCTCCCAGACCTCGCCCGAGCGGTGCCTCGCCCAGCGCTCGACGCGTGAGAAGACCTCGACCGCGTTCTCACCAGCCTCGCCGGTGATGCCGAGCTCGCCCTGGGAGCTCCGGAGCTCGTCGGCCACCCGGGCGAGCTCCTGGGCGATGCCGTCGAGCCCCTCGGAGAGCTCGAGGGTGGCCGGCTCCTGGAAGGTCTCGATCCGCCGCATGTTCTCGGTGAGGACCGTGGGGATGTTGTCGTCGTTCGTCATGCTGCGTCCTTTCCTCGTCAGGCCTCGACGGCGGCCGGCGTGCGGGGCAGGTCGAGCCCCTCGAGCTGGGAGCGGGTCGACGCGAGGAGGGTGGAGACCTCCTCGTCGACGTCCTCGATGCGCGCCGCCGACTCGGTCAGCGACTGAGCGAGCTCATCGAGCTGCGACAGCAGGATCGACATGCTGCCGTTGATGTCGTTGAGCTCCTGCACCACGGCGAACCGCATGCGCGTGGGGCCGGGGAGCTCACCCCAGCTTGTCTCCTGGTGCCCGATCTCGTCGCTGACGCGCTGCTTGAGCCCCGCGATGTCGTCGACGGTGCTCGCGAGCAGGCGCACCCGGGCCTCGAGCACGTCCGGATTCAGCTCCACCTCGTTCATCTCGTCCCCCCTCGGGATCATGGAGCGCCCGTCCGGCTACTACGGCGATGCGCCCCGATTCTTGGTCGTCACTTCTGTCGTCGTCTCACCACTCGTCGGACTCGTCGGGAGTCCTCAGCCGGGGCGCCGGGCGGGACTCGCCGCGGCGCCCTCCTCGGTCGGCGAGACCGCGAGCGGGTCGCTCGTCGGTCTCGATCTGGTCGACGAGGTCCATGTGCTCGGCCTCGTTCGCCTGGTCCTTCGAGCGACGGCCGCCACCACGGCCACCGGCGCCTGCCATGACCCCGGGGCCGGCGACCCCGGCCCGGCCGGCACCTCCGCCGCTTCCGGCACGTCCGGCGCTTCCCGCGCGCCCGGCACCCGCGCCGCCCGAACGGCCGCCGGTGCCGCGACCCGCAGCGCCTGCTGCGCCGGCCCCACCCATGAGGGGACCGGCCATGCCCGCGCGGCCCGCCGCGCCCGCGCCGGCTCGACCGGCGCTGCCGCTGCCGGCGCCCGGTCGACCGGCTGCGCCGGAGCGTCCTGCGTCGGGTCCGGCCGCGCGTGCGGCGCCGGTGCGTCCGGAGACGCCCGGGCGGGCCGCCCCGCGGCCGTTGGCGCCTCGTCCGCCCGAGCCGCCGGCGCCACCCATGAGCGGCGCGGCCATGCCGGCGCGGCCCGCGGTGCCTGCGCGCCCGGCACCGGCGCGACCGGCACCCGCCCGGCCGGAACCTGCCCGGCCGCCACCACGGCCACCGGCGCCCGCGCCGGCCCCGCCCATCATGGGGCCGACCATGCCAGGGCGCCCCGCGGCGCCCGGACGAGCTCCGACGCCCCCGCGCGCACCCGGTCCGCCTCGAGCGGCGGCGCCTCCGGCGCCACCCATCATGGGGCCGATCATCCCGGGGGACCCGCCGGCGCCGGGTGCGCCCGGGAGAGCCCCGGGACCGCCGACGCCGACGCCGCCACCGGGGGCGCCCGGAAGTGCACCGGGTCCACCGATGCCGGGGCCTGCGCCCGGGGCGCCGGGAAGTGTGCCTGGTCCGCCCAGGCCCGGACCTGCGCCGGGGCCGCCGGGCAGCGTCGGGAGCTGCGAGTCGACCGACGGTGGTGGGCCCGGGTCGGGGATCGGGGGCAGCGGCGGCCGGTAGAAGTCCGGCCGTCGAGGCGGTTCGTTCCCCGGCGGGCCCGTGCGGTCGGGCGGACCCGGGTACTCGGGAGGCTGGGGCCGCGGGTAGCGGTCGTCCGGCGGAACCGGGCGCTCGGGACGCTCGGGCGGGTCCGGCCACGGGTAGCGGTCGTCCGGCGGAACCGGGCGCTCGGGACGCTCGGGCGGGTCCGGCCACGGGTAGCGGTCGTCCGGCGGCCCGGGTGGGTCGACGTCCGGGTCGCGGTAGTACGGCGGCTCGGGAGGCTGGGGCGGGTTGAACGGAAGAGGCGGGACGCCGGGACCGCCAGGCCCGCCGGGGGGCGGCACGACGTGCGACCCACCGCCACCACCGCCACCGGGCGGCAGTCCGCCGCCGCCACCCGGAGGGAGCCCGCCGCCACCGCCGGGAGGGAGCCCGCCGCCGCCGGGCGGCTCCTCGCCGCTCGCACCGGGGATCTCGCCGCTCGGGTCGGCGATGTCCGGAAGCATGGCGATCGCGTCCTCGACCTGATAGTCGAGCGACTCGATGGCCTCGCCGGCGGCGAGGTTGTACTCCTGCACACGCGAGTCGTCCCAGTTGTCGCCCTCGTGAGCGGCCGTGTAGCTCTCGTTGAGGTCGAAGTAGTAGGTCTGCGTGGAGCTGCCGGCCCCGCGCGCGTAGTCCACGGCGGCGGCGACCTGGTCGACCTCGTCGGCCCTGTGCTCGGCCCAGCGCTGGACCCGACCGAACGCGAGCACGGCCTCGTCGCCGGCCTGGCCCTCGATCCCGAGGTTCCCGGACGCAGCGCCGAGGTCCTCCGCCAGCGTGCGGAGGCGCGACGCCAGGCCGGTGAGGTTCGTGGAGTAGCTGTCGATCGGGTTCGTCTGGAACGGGCCGATCCTGCGCAGGGTCTCGGTCAGGGTCGTCGGTTCGTCACTCATCGGAAGGTCCTGTGTCCTCTCCCCGCGCGCGGACGCGTCGGTCGTCCTAGCGGTCGTTGAAGTTGCCGAGCTCCATGTCGCTGAGTCGCTCCCGGGTCTTCTCCAGCAGGTCGGTCGTCTCCTCGTCGACCCCCTGGATGAGTGCCGCGGAGTCCTCGAGGGCGCGGGAGAGCCCGTCGAGCTCGAACAGCAGAGCCGTCATCGCGTCCCCGAGCTCATACATCCGCTCCGAGACCTGGTCGCTGATCCGATTGATCGTCGAGAGGTCGGACCAGCCGGGCTTGTGGTCGTAGCGACCGCTCCACGCCTCGGTGCGGATCTCCTGGACCTCCTCGACGGTGGTCGAGAGCAGCCGGACCCGCGCCGCCAGCACCTCGGGCTGGAGCTCGATCGCCATCGTCGTTCCTCTCGCGGATCAGCGGGACGGGATCGGTCGGGAGCAGCGCACCGTGCGGGGTGCGCCGCTCCCGGACCACTCACCAGTCGTCGTTCTCGGTCTCGGTCGCGATCGTCGGCGCCGTGCGGGAGTCGGTGCGCGAGCCCTTGGCAGCACCCGCGGCAGCCGTGGGCGCCTTCTCGGTCTCGAGCTGCTCGACGAGGTCCATGTGCTCGACCTCCTCCTGCTTGCGCTCCTTGTCCTTCCCGGCCGGGCGGCCGGCCATCATGCCGCCCATGGGGCCTCGCGCCGCGCCGCCGGCGGCACCGCCGCGAGCGGCGGTCGCCCCCGAACGGCCGACGGCGGGAGACGCCGGACGGACAGCGCCGCGACCAGCGGCACCCGCGCCGGCCCGACCGGCCGCGCCCGTCGAACCCGCACCGGCCGGGGAGCCGAGGGTGCCGGGACGAGCCGCCCCGCGAGCACCGTTCGCCGCGCCGCCGCGACCGGCGGCGCCGGGCGCTCCGACCGCGCCGGGACGTCCGGACGTGCCTGCACCGGGGCGCCCGGCCGCGGCAGCACCGCGTCCGGCTGCGCCGGCTCCCGCTCCGGGACGGCCCGCCGCACCCGTACCGGGACGGCCGACCGCGCCTGCACCGCGTCCTGCGGCGCCCGCACCGGCGGCTCCGGGCCGACCGGCGGCGCCGGGGCGGCCTGCCGCACCTGCTCCACGCGCGGGGGCTCCGGCCACGCCGGGCCGGGCCGCACCGCGTGATCCACCGGCCGGGGCTCCGGCCATGCCGGCGCGTCCAGGCGTGCCCGCGGCACCGCCGCGCGCGCCGGTGGCGCCGCGTCCGGCCACGGCTCCGCCGCGGCCCGCGGGCGGCATGCCCGCACCCGCGCCGGGACGACCCGGTGCGCCGGGCAGCCCGCGACCGCCGGCGCCGCCCCCGATGGGGCGAGCGGCGCCGCCGGGGCGGCCCGCACCGGGGCCACCGATGGTGTGGATCGGCGGGCGTCCGGGCGTGGCTCCACCGCCGGGCGGACGGCCGCCGAGGCCGGGACCGGGGATGCCGGGGGCGATCGGCGGAGGGACGGGCATGCCGCCACCACCGGGCGGCGGGACCGGCGCCGGGCCGGGCATGATCGGGTTCGGGGTCGGCGTCGGCGGGGCCGGCAGCGTCGGGACCGTAGGCATCGGCGCGTCGATGTTCGGCGGCGGCGCCGGCGGGTCGACCGGGAGCCCCGGGGGCGGGAGGACGACCGGCGGCTCCCAGGGGTCCTGCGGCGGGACGGTCGGCGGCAGGTCGGGAGGCGTGGGACGAATGACGCCGGGCGGCGGCTGAGGGTTCGTCCCCGGAGGCTCGGGCAGGTCGGGAGCGGGCGGGGTCGGGGTGATGACGCCGACCCGCGGCCCCTCCGGCCCGCTCGGCGGCGGGGGAGAGGTCGGGACCGTCCCGCTGCCACCACCCCCCGGCAGCGGTGCACCGGACCGGTTGTGGTCCGTGCCGCCGCGGTCCGGGGTGTAGTGCCGGTCCTTGAACGGGGAGCCGGTCGCCGGCGTGATCTCGGGGATCATGTCGATCGCGTCCTCGACGCGGTAGTCGAGCGACTCGATGGTCTCGCCGGCCGGCAGGTCGTAGCGCTGGATGAGCTCGCGCTGCTCGTCGTCCGTCATCTCGTCCCAGCGCTCCCGCGCGGAGTCGTTGGACCAGTCGCCGCTCTCCATCCGGTACGTCGAGTGCGCCTCGTCGCCGGCCGTCCGCGCCTCGCGGACCGCGTTGCCGATCTCCTCGGCCTCGGCGGCCCGGTGCCGGGCCCACGCCTCGAGGTCGGAGAATCCGGCGCCGGCGGCGTCGCCCGTCTCTCCCTCGATGCCGAGCTCCGCACGCCGGGTGCGCATCTCGTACGCGAGGTCGTCGAGCCGGTCGGCGTAGCCGGTGAAGTTGGTCTCGATGCCCTGGAGGCCGCTCTTCTCGAGCCCCTGGATCCGCGCGAGGGTCTCGGTGAGCGTGGTCGGCTGGGTCTTGTGGTACGTCATCTCGTCAGCTCTCGATCGTCCTGGCTCGTGCTCAGACCGCAATCGGGGTCGGTCCGCCGCGCGGCCCGGGCGGGGGCGGCGGGGTGGCCTCGTCGATCTGCTCGCCGATGGCCTCGAGGTCCGCCATCAGCGTCTCGTCGGTCTCGGCGAGGTTCTCTGCCGCGCGCACGAGCGCGAGGCGGATGTTGTCCGCGCTGCGGAGCAGCTCGGTGACCCCGGTCGCGAGGTCGAAGGTCGCGGTCGCCAGCGGTGACCCGATGCGGCTCACCGTCGACAGCTCCGACCACATGGCCTGCTGGCTCACGCCGTCGTTGTTCATGTCGTCGTTGAGCTTGGTCAGCTCGGTGACGACGGTGTCGAGGTAGTTCACGCGCGCGCGCAGCACCTCGGGCTCCAGGACAATGTTCATTCCGGACCTCTCTCCAGTTCATCTCTCCGCCGCACCGGGAACGGCGCTCGGCCGGACGGCACCACACGCGCCGACGCACGAGAGCCACGGAGGCACCGGGACCGTCCGGTCCCGGTGCGACCGAGGCTTGCGTGTGTCAGACGTTGCCGCCGAAGTTGCCGGCCGAGATGCGGTCGGCGTCGGCGAAGTTGCCCTGGCTGCGCAGGACGAGGGACTCGATGAGCATGAGGATGGAGTCGACGTCCTCCATGTTCTGGTCCCAGTGGTGCTTGGCGGTGTCCCAGGCCTGGCGGGCCTCACCGTGGAAGCGCTCGCGCAGGTCGGCGGTCCCGCTGTGCAGGTCGTCGAGGTGCTGACGGATCCGCTGGCCGGCCGAGCTGATGTCGGCGGCGCCGGACTGAAGGGCTGCGTGAGTGACGCGGATGTCGTTCATCTGGATAGCTCCCAATTCTCAGGTCGTGTGTCGGGTCAGCCGAGCAGCTGGTTGAAGTTGACGGTGCCCTCTTCGTCCTGGGCGGTGAACGAGGACTGCGTGCCTCGCAGGTTCTCGGCGAGGGTGGTGAGCACCTCGTTCGTGTGGCGGGCCTCCTCGTCCCAGCGGACCATCGCGCGGTCGAACGCCTGGCGCGCGGCGCCGGTCCACTGCATGCCGATGCCCTGGAGCTGGCCACCCAGTCGGGTGAACTCGCCCTCGACGGTGGCCTTGGTCTCGTCCACACGACCAGCGGCGGTCTCGAGTGCGCCCTCGCCTGCCTCAACGGTGTTCATGCTGTCCTCCTACTGAATCTCTCGTGAGTGGGACCTGTTGGACCCGATGCCCCGTGGGGCCTGACTCCGCCGATCCGGTTGACCCGCTCTCGACGACGACCATCACGTTACGGCCACGGACGGATGCCGGGAGCCGCCCTCCTCGGGGAGACCTCCCCACCCCTGCGACCTGGTCGGGGACCAGTGTTCGTGCGGTCGGTGACGACCCGCCAGGGGAGCACGCGACGGTCACCGTTCCGTCACCCTCCGGACACCTTCCAGGCACGGGACGTGACCGGTCGTGCGACGTCCGTGACCTGTCCCGCCGCCCGCTGCGGATATCCTCGTGCGGGCGCTCAGGACACGGGCGCGACACATCGCGTCGAGGGAGGGCACCGCGTGAGCCAGGCAGTCAGCCGCCGCGCCGTCGGCACCGTGGTCCGGGTGACTCTCGTCGAGGGCGACGACCGCACGGACCTCGCGCTGCCGGGCTCGGTGCCGGTCGCCGAGATCGTGCCGGGCCTGGCCCGCAGGCTCGGGATGCTCGAGGTTCGCGCCGCCGTCACCGGGTACCGGCTCACGCGCACCGACGGCACCGAGCTCGCTCCCGACCAGTCGCTCGCCGCCCAGGGCATCGAGGACGGCGCCCTGCTCGCCCTCGTCGCCCGGGACGCCGGCACCGCGGGCCGCGTCTACGACGACCTCGTCGAGGCCGTCTCCGACGCCGTCGAGGACCAGCACAAGGCATGGACGCCCGCCGACTCGGCCCGCATGACGCTCGTGGCCACCCTGGTCCTCGTCGTCACGGGCAGCGTCGTCCTGCTCACCGCCGACGACTCCTCCCTCCTCGTCCCCGTCGTCGCCGGCGCGGCCGCCGTGCTCTCGCTCGGCGTGACCGGCGTCCTCGCCGCCCTCGGCCGGGGCGCCGCGAGCCTGACGATGCTCGGCGCGACCTCGATCCTCGCCCTGACCGCCGGCCTCGCGCTCGGCGTGGGGCCGATGACGGGGGAGCCGCTCGCCTACGGCGGGCTCGGCGTCCTCGCCGTCGGCGCCCTCGCCCTGCCCTTCCTCGGGTCCGTGCGGGAGTACGCCGGCGTCCCGGTCCTCGTCGGCCTCGCCCTCCTCGCGCTCGGCGGGCTGCCGCTCGTCACCGACCTGCGGACCGGGCAGGTGGCCGCCGGCATCGTCGCGGTGTCCGGCATCGTGCTCTCCTCCGCGCCCTGGATCGCCCTGTCGATGACGGGCATCCGGGTGACGGTTCCCCGCAACCAGGCCGAGCTCGACGCCGAACGGCAGGAGATCCGCGCCGCGCGCGTCCGGTCCGAGTTCCTGCGCGGGTCCCGGCTGCTGCTGGCGATGCGTCTCTCGGGCGCCGCGGCCATCCTGATCGCCACGCCGCACGCGGTCGCCACCGGGGTGTGGGGGACCGCGCTCGTCCTCGTCATCTGCGTGGCCTTCGTGCTCGGTGTGCGCGAGATCTACGCGCGCCGCGACGTCATCGTCATGACGGCGACCGGTGTCGCCGGGGCCGCGCTCGTCGGTCTCACCGCCGTCGTCGTCCACCCCGACTGGTGGCTCGCCGTGGCGATCGTCGTCGCCGCCCTCACGGTGGGCATCGTCGGCATGGCCGTGCTCAGCCCCGGGCCCCGGCCCGCCCTCCAGCGGGTGGGCGACACCCTCGAGGTGATCTGCGTGCTCGCCGTCCTGCCCCTCGCGGCGTTCGCGACGGGTGTGGTGTAGGTGGCCTCCAACAAGGACATCCTCGACGCGCAGCGGTTCAACCGGCAGCGCCTCGTCACCTCGTTCGTCTCCGGCGCGCCGGACGGCCGCGAGCTCGAGCCGGGCAAGCCGTGGCGCGGCGTCGTCGGGGGCCTCGTCCTCGTCGGGCTCATCCTCGCGGGAGGCTTCGTCTCGCGGTGGCTCGCCCCGGGCACGCCGGAGGGCTGGGAGGCGAGCTCGCTCGTCATCATCGAGGAGGACGGCTCGCGGTACGTCACGTCCGAGGGCGTGATGTACCCGGTGCTCAACACGGCCTCCGCGCGGCTCGTGCTCGGCGCGGGCGAGATGGACGTCCACACCCTGTCCCAGGAGGAGGTCGCCGGGGTCACGCGCGGCCCGACGGTCGGGATCCCGGACGCCCCCGACTCCCTCCCGGAGCCGGGCGACCTCGTCAACGACGAGTGGCTCTCCTGCCTCGCGCCGTCGGGGGCCTCGTGGACCGCGGTCGGGCGCCCGACGATCGACACCGACGGCACCCAGGTCTCGGCCGAGCCCGCGGAGGACCGCGCGACCGTCGTCCGTGTCGAGGGCGTGCTGTGGCTCGTCTCGGGCGCCACGCGGCACGAGATCGACGCCGAGCACGAGGAGGCCATCGTCCGGGCGCTCCGCCTCGACTCGGCGCCCGTCGTCGAGACCTCCGCCGCCTGGCTCGAGCTGTTCGCCCCCGGCACGCCGCTCGGCCCCATGTCGAACCCCGGTGCCGGCGACCCGATGCCGGAGCCGATCGAGGGGATGCCCGACGTCCTCGCGGGGCAGGCCGTCTCCATGGGCGAGGGGGACGACGTCTCGTACTACATCCTCGGCGCCACCGGCGAGCTGCAGCCGCTGAGCGCGGTCGGTTACGAGATGTACCGGCTCGGCGACGGCGAGCACCTCGAGCGCGACGCCATGGCGGTCAGCGCCGGCGACCTCGGCCAGATGCCGAGCGGCGACGACGCGGACCCGGCCGACTGGCCCGACGAGATCGCCGGCCCGGTCGTCGACGACGAGGGGGTGGCACCCTGCGCGCAGCTCGTGTCCGACGCGATGGACGCGTCCGCCTCGTCGGTCCTCGTCGCCGGCCACGACGTCCCGGAGGTCGGCGACGACACGGTCGTGGTCCAGGGCAGCTCCGGCGCCCTCGTCTCCGGCTCCGGCGGCGGGCTGCTGACGGCCGACTTCTTCATCGACGAGACGGGGCGGGCCTACCCGCTGCTCGGCGCGCGGGGCGAGACCCTCGGGATGCTCGGCTACGAGCTCGAGGACCGGGCCACCGTGCCGAACCCGTGGGTCCGGCTCTTCCCGCAGGGGCCCGGCCTCCAGCCGCTCGACCTCCCGGCGCTCGGCGCACCGGACGGCGAGTCGTCCAGCGGGTCCGCCACCACCCCCGAGGAGTCCTCGGGCGGCGGCGAGACCGCGACCGGTGGTCCCGGTGAGGCGCCGACCGGCGGATCCGGCGAGGCGCCGACCGGCGGATCCGGCGAGACGACGACCGGAGGATCCGGCGAGACCGCGAGCGACGGCTCGTGACCGGACGACACGCGCGAGCCAGGACCGGCCGCGCCGACCGGCCGGCGGGAGCGCTCGCCGCCGCGCTCGCGGGCGGTGCGATCCTCGCCGCACCGGTCCTGGGCGCGCTCGGCCCGGGCACCCTGGCGCAGGCGGCGCCGGGACCCGTCGCCCCGGTCACCGAGCTCGAGCTGCCCGACGGCTGCACGCCCGAGGAGGAACCGACCGAGCCGTCGCCGCTCCTCCCGGCGCTCGGCATGGAGCAGGCCTGGGAGATCTCCCGGGGCGAGGGCGTCACGGTGGCCGTCGTCGACTCCGGCGTCCTGCCGAGCGACCCGCAGATGCCGGCCGACGACGTCGTCCTGCCCGGTTTCGACCCGATGGGGACCGTGCCCGGCTCGGAGAGCGTGACCGAGGGTCCGGCGCTCTCGAGCTCCGACGGCCGCACCGACGTCCACTCCCACGGCACCGCCGCGGCGAGCCTCATCGCGGCCCGCGACGTCGATGGCACGCAGGTGGTCGGCCTCGCCCCCGAGGCGGTCATCCTCCCCGTGCGCGTCTACGTCACCGACCAGGACGACGAGCTCGAGGAGGCCGGCTACGGCACCGACGCCGCCCGGATCGCCGAGGGCGTCCGCTGGGCCGCCGACCAGGGCGCGCAGATCATCTCCGTCTCGATGTCGCAGGACCGGGACGACCCGGCGATGCGCGACGCCGTGGCCCACGCCGCCGCCTCCGGCTCGCTGGTCGTCGCCAGCGCCGGCAACGCCGGGACCACCGACAACGTCGAGCCGGGCCCGCGCTACCCGGCGGCCTACCCGGGCGCCCTCGCGGTGACCGCGTCGACCATCGAGGGCGAGGCGACCGAGGACGCGATCCCCGGCGAGCACGTCGAGGTCGCGGCCCCCGGCGACCCGGCCTGGTACCAGTACCTCGACGTCGGCCCGTGCTACTCCTCCCCGGGCGGCGGGCAGACGAGCTGGTCGACGGCGTACGTCGCCGGGATCGCCGCGCTCGTGGCCGCCGAGTACCCGGACGAGACCCCCGCGCAGTGGGAGCACCGACTCATGTCCACGGCCGTGCGCGCGGTCCCGGACGAGCGCACCGACCAGCTCGGCTGGGGCATCGTCGCGCCCTACGACGCGCTCGCGTTCGTCGACGACGGCGCGGCTCCCGGCCCGCCGAGCCCGATCCACGAGGCCCCCAGCGCCGACGCGCCCACGTACGTCCCCGTGCCGGAGCGGCCCGCGGACCCGCTCGACGCGGTCAAGGGCACGGCGGCCTGGTGGGTGTTCGGGGCGTTCGTCGTCGTCGGGGGAGCCGGTCTGCTCGCCCGCTCGCCCCGCAGACGCGGCTGACCTCACGCCGGACGGCACTCCCGGCGCGGCGCGGCGGACCTACACTGGCCGACGGACCATTCCGCGCACCGAGAGGACGCAGTGACCAGCGCACGCCCCCTGCACGTCGCCCTGGTGGGCGCCGGCCCGGCCGGCACCTACGCCGCCGACATCCTCTCGGCCTCCGGGCTCGACGTCCGCATCGACCTCCTCGAGCGCCTGCCCGCCCCGTTCGGGCTCGTGCGCTACGGCGTCGCCCCGGACCACCCGCGGATCAAGGCCATCATCCGGGCCCTCGAGAAGGTGCTCTCGCGCGGCGACGTCCGCCTGCTCGGCAACGTCGACGTCGGGAAGGACGTCAGCCTCGAGCGGCTGCGCGAGCTCTACGACGTCGTCATCGTCTCGACCGGCGCCGACGCCGACGCCCCGCTCGACATCCCGGGGGTCGACCTGCCGGGCGTGCACGGCGCCGCCGACTTCGTGTCCTGGTACGACGGCCACCCCGACGTGCCGCGGACGTGGCCGCTGAAGGCCCGCGAGATCGCCGTCCTCGGCGTCGGGAACGTCGCGCTCGACGTGGCCCGGATCCTCGCCAAGCACCCGAAGGACCTGCTGACGACCGAGGTGCCGGCCAACGTCGTCGCCGGCCTCGAGGCCTCCCCGGTCACCGACGTCCACCTGTTCGGCCGCCGCGGCCCCGCCCAGGTCAAGTTCACCCCGCTCGAGCTCCGCGAGCTCGCCAAGGTGCCCGACGTCGACCTGCTGGTGGACGAGGAGGACTTCCACTTCGACGAGGGGTCCGAGGAGGCGATCCGCTCGTCGAACCAGACCAAGCAGGTCGTCAACACCCTCATGGACCTCGCCATGCGGGACCCCGCGACGCTCACCGCGTCGCGGCGGATCCACCTCCACCTCTTCCACTCGCCGGCGGCCGTGCTCGGCACGCCCGAGGAGGGCGTGACCGCGCTGCGCACCGAGCGCACGGAGCTGACCGGCGACGGGTCGGTCCGCGGGACCGGAGAGCTCGTCGAGACGCCCGTCCAGGCGGTCTACCGGGCCGTGGGCTACTACTCGGCGCCGATCGACGGCCTCCCGTTCGACGTCCGCGGCGGCGTCATCCCCAACGTCGAGGGCCGCATCCTCGGCGACGACGGCGAGCTCGTCCCCGGTGTGTACGTCACCGGATGGATCAAGCGCGGCCCCGTCGGCCTCATCGGGTCGACGAAGTCGGACGCCCAGCAGACGATCGGCCACGTGGTCGAGGACGTCGAGGCCGGGATCCTCGGGACGGGCCCGGAGCGGGCCGGCCGGGACGGACTGACCGCGGAGCTCGACGCCGCCGGGGTCCCGTGGACGGACTGGACCGGCTGGGAGGCCCTCGACGCGTTCGAGCGGCGGCTCGGCGAGACCGACGCCCACGTGCGCGAGCGCGTCAAGGTCGTCGCCCGCGAGGCGATGACCGCGATCGCGCGGGGCCAGGAGGACGTCGGCCCGCTCGTCTGAGCGGTCGTCCCGTCCGGCCGGTCGTCAGCGCAGCCGGGGCAGGACGCGCGCCGCGCGCAGGACGCCCCACAGGATCCACAGCACGACCGTGGCGGCCCCGACGACGACGAGCCCCGCCGTGCTCACCCGCGTGAGCGTGTAGTACGCCGCGACCCGGTCGGCGGACGGCGCGGGTGCCACCCCGACGTGCGCCGTGGCCGGTGCGGGCACGAGCTGCCCGTCGTCCGCCGGCTCGCACACGATCTCGAACGTGCCGGTCGACCCGCTGGGCATGACGAGCGCCGAGACGAGGTCGTCGTTCGTCAGCTGCCGGAGGAGCCAGCGCGGCTCGAGCCCGAGCCCCTCGGAGTCGGTGGCCGAGCAGTCGACGCCCGGCGCGTCCTCGGGCACCCAGAGCCAGACGTCGGACCCGCGCTCGACCGTCACGCTCGTCGGCGTCCCGTCGAGGGGGATGTCGACCCGCCCGCTGCTCATCCGGGAGTGCAGGACGATCGCGACGACGAGCACCACGAGGAGCGGGAGCAGGAGCCAGCGGCCGATCCGGACGAGCCCGTGCAGGGTCGCGCCGACCCTCGGGCGGAGCGAGTGCCACGACCAGGGCGACGCGTGGCGGCCGTACCCCTGCGCTGCCCGCGGGTGCTCGTGGTCGGCCCGGCCGGCGACGGGCGCCCACGGCGATGCGTCGGCGGCCACCCGCATCGACTCGACGTCGGAGCCCGCCGCGGGGGCGCCGGACGCAGGGCTCCCGTACGGGTTCGTCGACGCGCGGCCGGGCGGCGGCGCCGCGCCGTAGCTCGAGGGGTCGTGGGGCACGGGGCCAGGGTAGATCGGCCTCGGGGGCCGTCGATGCGCACGAGGGGCGTCGCATGCTTGTAGCCTGCGTGCACCCGCTCCACCGCGACCCGAGGACACCGATGCCCGGCCGAAGTACCAGCCCCGTGCCCCCTGCCCGACCACGCCCGGGGGGTGCGGAGTGAACCCGGCGGTGTCGATCGCCGTCGGCGTTCTCGTCATCGTCCTCATCACGGCGGCCACCGCCTACTTCGTCGCCCAGGAGTTCGCGTACATCTCGGTGGACCGGTCGCGGCTCGCCGCCCGCGCCGCCGCGGGCGACCGGACCGCCGCGCGGTCCCTCGCGATCACGCGTCGGACGTCGTTCATGCTCTCGGGCGCCCAGCTCGGCATCACGGTGACCGGGCTGCTCGTCGGCTACGTCGCCGAGCCGCTCGTCGGGCAGGCGTTCGGGGAGATCCTCGGCTCGGCGGGCCTCACCACGGCCGTCGCGGTCGGGATCGGCGCCGTGCTCGCGCTCGTCCTGTCGACCTACGTCCAGATGCTCTTCGGGGAGCTGTTCCCCAAGAACGTGGCGATCGCGTCCCCGGGCCCGCTCGCCGACCGCCTCGCGCCGTCGACCACGTGGTACCTGCGGCTGTTCGGCTGGCTCATCCGCGTCTTCGACGCCGCCTCCAACCTGCTGCTGCGGCTCCTGCGCATCGAGCCGGTGCACGACGTCGAGCACTCCGCCTCCGCCCGCGACCTGCGCAGCATCGTCGCCGAGTCGCGCGAGGCCGCCACGCTCTCGGCCTCGATGTCCACGCTGCTCGACCGCGTCCTCGACTTCCCCGAGCGCGACGTCGAGCACGCGATGATCCCGCGCGCCCAGGTCGACGTGGTCCGCGAGACTCTGACCGTCGCTGGCCTGCGCGAGGTCATGGCCGGCGGGCACACCCGCTACCCCGTGCTGGCGGAGGACTCCGAGGAGGTCCTCGGGATCGTCGACCTCAACGACCTCCTCGGCACCGAGCTCCCGGGCGACGCACCCGTCACGGAGATCATGCGCGAGCCGTTCGTCGTCTCCCACCTGTCCTCGCTGACCACGGCGATGGAGGACCTCGGGCACGGTGGACGCATCGCGTGCGTGGTCGACGAGTACGGGGGCTTCACCGGCGTCCTCACCCTCGAGGACCTCGCCGAGGAGCTCATCGGCGAGATCGCCGACGAGCACGACCCGGCCCCGCAGGAGCTCGCCCCGGGCCGGGAGCCCGGCGAGTGGGAGGCGCCCGGCGACGTCCATCTCGACGAGATCGAGCGCGCGCTCGGACTCACGCTGCCCGACGGCGACTACGAGACGATCGCCGGCCTCGTCATCGACGTGGCCGACGGGCTGCCGGAGGTGGGGCAGGCCGTCGACGTCGAGCTGCCCATCGACCCCGGCGAGTTCGCCCGCACCGACGACCCCGAGCCCGGCGTGCTGCACGCCGAGGTCCTCGAGATCGACCGGTGGGTGCCGAGCCGGATCCGACTCACCGTCACCCGGCCGGAGAGGGACGAGCCTCTGCTCGGCGACGCCCTGCCCGGGCTGGACCTGCGGGACGCCGACGCCCCGCACGCCGACGCCCCGCACGCCGACGACGCGGAGGAGCAGGCATGAGCCCCCTCGTCGTCGTCCTCGTGACGATCGGTCTCGTGGCGGCCAGCGCGTTCTTCGTGGCGACCGAGTTCTCGCTGGTGTCCGCGAAGCGGCACCGCATCGAGGAGCTCGCGCCCACGTCCCGCTCGGCCCGCGCCGCCCTGCGCAGCAGCTCCGAGCTCACCCTCCTGCTCGCCGGGTCCCAGCTCGGCATCACCGTCTGCACGCTCGCGCTGGGTGCCACGACGAAGCCCGCGGTGCACCACGCGCTCACCCCGCTGCTGGAGCTCACCGGCATGCCGTACGTGGCCGCCGACGTCGTGGCGTTCGTGGCCGCCCTCGTCGTCGTCACGTTCATCCACCTCGTCGTCGGCGAGATGGCCCCGAAGTCGTGGGCGATCGCCCACCCCGAGCGGTCCGCGATGCTGCTCGCCCTGCCCATGCGCGGCTTCCTCGCGCTCACCCGGCCGCTGCTGCGGATGCTCAACGGCCAGGCCAACTGGCTCGCCCGCAAGGCCGGGGTCGAGCCCGTCGACGAGGTCCACGCCGGGCAGGACCCCGACGCCCTGCGCCACCTGGTCGAGCACTCCGCCGAGGTCGGGGCGCTCGACCCCACCTCGTACGAGTCGCTCACGCGCGTCCTCGACCTGCGCGCGGCGACGATGGCCGACGTCCTGGGCGACGACGAGGTGACGGCGATCCCGCCGGGGGCGACGGCGGCCGACGCCCAGGAGCTCGCCCGCACCTCGGGGCACCTGCGGCTGGTCGTCGGCGAGGCCGGCCGGTACACGGGCGTCCTGCACGTGCGCGACACCCTCATGGCGCCCCCGGGGTCGCCCGTGGCGCCGCACGTGCGCGCACTGCTCGCCCTCGACGCGTCGACGCCGCTGACGGAGGCGACACAGCTCATGCGCGTGGGGCGCCACCACATCGCCCTCGTCACGGGCACGGACGGCCGGGTCGGCGTGGTCACCCTCGCCGACCTCCTCCCGCGTCTGCTCGCGCTGTCCGGCGAGCCGGCGCAGGGCACCGAGGAGGGTCGCCCGGCCGTCTGAGCGGGCGTATCGTCGTCCCCGCGCCGCCGTCCCGGCGCACCGGGAGCAGCCATGAGCGCGCACGACCTGTCCGCCCGCACCGTCCTCGTCGCCGGTGGCACCGGCAACGTCGGCGAGGGGATCGTCCGCGCACTCCTGACGTCCGGGGCGCGCGTGGTCGTCCCCAGCGCCCGCCCGGGCAGGCTGGCCGAGCTGCGCGAGCTGCTCGGGGCGGAGCGGGCCGCGCGGCTCGAGCTCGTCGACCACCCCCACGAGTCGTTCGACGACGCCGCGGCGCTCGCCGACCGCCTCGCGGACCACGGGCTCACCGACGCCGTCGCGGCGATCGGTGGCTGGCACCAGGGGGAGCACGTCTGGGAGCTGACCGAGGAGACCTGGCGCCGGGACTTCCTCAGCACCGTCACTACGCACGTCGCGCTCGCCCGGGCCTTCGTCCGCGCCCTGCCCGCCGACGGCTCGTACACGTTCATCACCGGGACGGCCTCGGTCGAGGCCGTCGCGACGGCCGGCCCGGTGAGCATGGCGGGCGCGGCCCAGCTCATGCTCCGCCAGGTCGTCAGCGCCGAGGCGGCCGGCTCGCCGCGCGCCGTCTCCCTCGTCCTCGGACCGATCGTCAGCCGCTCCCGCCCGCAGGGGAAGAAGGAATGGCTGACGGCCGACCAGGCGGGCGAGGCCGTCGCGCACGTGGTCGCCACGCCCGGACTGCGCGACGAGACGATCGCGGCCCCGACGGTCGACGCCCTCGAGGGACTGCTCGGCGCGACCGCCTGAGACGCCGCTCCCGCGTCAGCGGTAGTTGACGAACTGGAGCGCCGCGTCGATGTCCTCGGCCCGCTTGAGCAGGGCGATGACGGCCTGGAGGTCGTCGCGGGACTTGCTGCTCACGCGGATCTCGTCACCGGTGATGTTCGCCTTGACGCCCTTGGGCCCCTCGTCGCGGATCAGCTTGGTGATCTTCTTCGCCACGTCCTGGTCGAGGCCCTCCTTGAGCGGGCCGGCGAGGCGGAACTCCTTGCCCGACTGGACGGGCTCCTTCTCCCCGAGGTCGAGCGCCTTGAGCGAGACGCCGCGGCGGACGAGCTTCGTCTCGAGCACGTCGAGGACCGCGAGCACCCGCTCGGCCGTGTTCGCCGCCATCGCCACGACGTCCCCCTTGAGGTCGACCGACGCGCCGACGTTCCGGAAGTCGTAGCGCTGCCCGATCTCCTTCGCGGCCTGGTTGACCGCGTTGTCGACCTCCTGGCGGTCGACCTTGGACACGATGTCGAACGAGGAGTCGGCCATGTGAGCCTCCGATGAGGAACGGGTCCCGTCGCGGACGGGACGGATGGGTGACGCAGGACTCGCCCTGACGGCTTCGGACCGGCGCCCGGATGTTGATATCGTGCCATCCGCACCCGCGAGGGTGCCGAGGCGAGTTGCCCGAGCGGCCAAAGGGAGCTGACTGTAAATCAGCCGCGCAAGCTTCGCAGGTTCGAATCCTGCACTCGCCACCGAGAGGCCGGACCCGCAGCGCGGGTCCGGCCCTCGTCGTTCCGGGGGTGGGCAGGGCCCTGTGAGCACACTCACCGCGGGAGGAGGCCTCTGTGGTTGGCCCGGCCCCGTCGCCGCGTTGTAGGCTCGTCCGCGCTGCCTCGGTGAGCTGACCGAGGCACGCCCCGATAGCTCAGTCGGCAGAGCGTCTCCATGGTAAGGAGAAGGTCAAGGGTTCGATTCCCTTTCGGGGCTCGGTTCACGAGCATCACCGCCTGCGCCCACGCGTGGACGCACTCGTGGACGCGTGGCGGGGTAGCTCAGCTGGTCAGAGCGCACGACTCATAATCGTGAGGTCGGGGGTTCGAGCCCCCCTCCCGCTACCGCGCCCGCACCGCACATCGGCGGTGATGGGCTCAGCGACAGGAACGAGGACATCATGGCCACCAAGTCGGCGGACATCCGCCCGAAGATCACCCTGGCCTGCGAGACGTGCAAGGGCCGGAACTACATCACCAAGAAGAACAAGCGGAACACCCCGGACCGCCTCGAGCTGCAGAAGTTCTGCCCCCGCTGCAACGCGAAGACCGGTCACCGCGAGACCCGCTGACCACTCGGAGCACGCCGTCGTCGCCCGCGGCTAGCCTGGGCCGATGACCGAGACTCCACCGCGCCCCGCCGGCGTCGACACGACGCTCGCGGGGCGCACCTATGCCCCCACCGAGACGTACGTCGTCTCCGCCGCGAAGATCGCCGAGATGGCGGTGGCCACCGGCGCGACCCACCCCCTCCACACCGACGCGGAGGCGGCACGGGCCGCCGGCTACCCCGGCGTGGTCGCCCCGCCCACCTTCGCCGTGATCCTCGCGCAGCGCGCCGAGCAGGCGTACGTCGCCTCGCCGGAGTCGGGCATCGACTTCTCCCGCGTCGTCCACGCCGACGAGCGGCTCTCGCACCACCGGCCCATCGTCGACGGCGACCGGCTGCGCACCACCGTCGTCGTCGAGCGGATCCTCGCCCGCGGCGCCCTCACGCTCGTCACCACCCGCGCGGACATCGCGGAGGAGGGCACGGGCGACCCGGTCGCCACCGTCACCTCCACGCTCGCCGTCAGGGGGGACGCATGACCGCCGCGCCGCGCCCCGTCCCCGAGGTGGGCGAGGAGCTCCTGCGCGAGACGGTGCCCGTCACGCGCACGTCCCTCGTCCGGTACGCCGGCGCGTCGGGCGACTTCAACCCCATCCACCACGACGACGCCGTCGCGGCGTCGGTCGACCTGCCCGGCGTCATCGCGCACGGCATGGCCACGCTCGGCATCGCCGCGGCCCTCGTCGAGACGTGGGCGGGCGGCCCGGCGGCCGTCCTCGACGTCCAGACCCGGTTCGCCCGCCCCGTCGTCGTCCCCGCCGGCGAGGGCACCAGCCTCGAGGTCGTCGGTGTGGCCGGCCAGGTCGAGGGGACCACGGTCCGGGTCGACGTCGACGTCCGGCACGAGGGCGTCGCCGTCCTCACCCGCGCCCGGGTGACGGTCGACCTCGCGAGGGCGCTGTGAGCGCCGTGGGAGCACGCACCGCGGCCCCCACGCTCGCCGACCTCACCACGCTGCGCGTCGGCGGGCCGGTCGGCGAGCTCGTCGAGGTCGACAGCGCGGACGAGATCGTCGACGCCGTCCGGGCCGCCGACGACGCCGGCACGCCCGTCCTCGTCCTCGGCGGCGGCTCCAACCTGCTCGCGGCCGACGAGGGGTTCGACGGCGTCGTCGTGCGGGACATGCGGCGCGAGCTCGAGGTCGACAGCGTCGAGGGCTGCGGCGGCGGGCAGTTCACCGCCCCGGCCGGCGCCGTGTGGGACGACGTGGTCGCCCGCGCCGTCGCCGAGGGGGCCTCCGGCTTCGAGGCCCTCTCCGGGATCCCCGGCTCGACGGGAGCGACCCCCGTGCAGAACGTCGGGGCCTACGGGCAGGAGGTCGCCGGCGTGCTCAGCCACGTCCGGGTGTGGGACCGCCTCGCGGGCCGCCCGCGCACGCTCGCGCTCACGGAGCTCGGCCTCGGCTACCGCACGTCGGTCCTCAAGCGCTCGCTGAGCGACGCCGACGCCGGCGGCGGCCGCACGTGGGGACCGACGGGGCGGTGGGTCGTCCTCGACGTCGCCTTCCAGACGCCCCCGACGATCATGTCCGCGCCGATCCGCTACCCGGAGCTCGCCCGGCGGCTCGACGTCGAGGTCGGTGCCCGCGTGCGCTCGAGCGAGGCCCGCGAGGCCGTCCTCGAGCTGCGCCGGGGCAAGGGCATGGTGCTCGACGACGCCGACCACGACACGTGGTCCGCCGGCTCGTTCTTCACCAACCCGATCCTCCCGCCCGCGCAGGCTGCGGACCTGCCGGACGACGCCCCCCGGTTCGACGCGCCCGCGCCGGACGGGTCGGGCGAGACCTGGGTGAAGTCCTCGGCGGCCTGGCTCATCGACCACGCCGGGTTCCACAAGGGGCACGCCATGCCCGGTCCCGCGGCGATCTCGACCAAGCACTCGCTCGCCCTGACGAACCGGGGCGGGGCACGTGCCGCCGACCTCGTGGCGCTCGCCCGCGAGGTGCGGGACGGCGTGGCGGCGGCCTTCGGGGTCGAGCTCGTCCCGGAGCCGGTGCTCCTCGGCGTCGAGCTGTGACGGGCGTCCTGCGCTGATGGACCGCGACCTCCTCGACGTCGCCCTCACCGGGAGCGACGCGGACCGCCTCGAGGCGGAGCGGCTCGTGGCCGCGAGCCGGCGGGGAGACGCGACCCCGGGACGGGCGCGGGCGCTCGTGGGTGCCGCGGAGGCGGCGGTGCGGGCCGGCGGCGCGCTCGTCGCCGACCCGGCGGGCGGCTACGACCTCGTGGTGGGGGAGCGGACGTACCGAGCCGGCCGGTTCTCCACGCCGACGGTCGGGGAGCTGCGGCGGCGTGCCGTCGACTCGGTCGACGCCGACGCGTCCGCCCGGTCCGGTGCGCGCGGCCCGTCGGCGGTGCTGTCCGTGCTCCACGGCGGCGGCGCGCTGGCCGACATCGGCGCGCTCCAGGCGTTCGCACCCCGCCGGACGCTGTTCCAGGTCGCCTCCCAGTTCAACTGCCTCGAGTCGCCCGGCCCGTCCCTCGTGCCGGTGGCGGACTACCTCTCCGACCCGACGCAGGGACCGCGGGCCTCGATCGGCGCCTTCCCCGGCACGCTGCTGCGGCACTACGCGGCGCCCGACGGCGCCGGCGGCACGTTCGAGCAGGGGACGGGACGCCAGGTCGACCTCCTGACCGACGCGCTGCCTGCGCACCTCGGCGCCGTGCGGTCCGGGTACCTCAGCGCTCAGTACCTCGCCGACCTCCCCGCGGCCGCCGAGGCGCTCGCCGAGCGCTTCGAGGACATCCGGGTCGGCGTGCAGGACGACGTCGAGGTGGTGCTCGGCGCCGGGTGGCACGGGCGGGTCGACGGGCGTCCCCGGATCGCGCAGGTGCTCACCGCGGCGCTCGCGCACGGCGGCTACGGGGACGGGGCGACCACCGGCGCCCACCTCGACGTCATGCGGCAGCTGCTGCGCGCCGCCTACCTGGGGACGCTGCTCGGGGCGCTCGCCACCGGCCGGGAGCGGGTCGTCCTCACGCTCGTCGGCGGGGGCGTGTTCGGCAACCCGCACGCCCTGGTCGTCGAGTCGCTGCTGTGGGCGCTGGAGGAGCTGGCGCCGCTCGCGCGGGGGCCGCTCGAGGTCGTCGTCAACGCCTTCGACCTCGCCCCGGACGCGCGCCCGGCGCTCGCCCGGGCCGTCGAGCGGACCGGCGGCATCTGGCGCGACACCGCGTGACTGCCCCGAGCGCGGACGCGTGACAGCCTGGGGCGACGTCCCCGGCGTTGTCGAGCTCCCCGACGGGCGGCGCGTGCGCGGGACCGGGGTCCGTCGCCCGCGCGGCGGCGTCGAGCCGCCCGACCTGGCCGTCCATCTCCTCGGGCGCGCGCCGCGGGACGTCGGGTGGCCCCACCGCTGGGTGCGCTGGCGCGACTTCGGCCTGCCCGCCTCGACCGACGACGCGCTCGACGCGCTGCGCGAGGCGCACGCGCGGGTGGCGACCGAACGGGTCGAGGTCGCGTGCGGCGGCGGGACGGGGCGGACCGGCACGGCGCTCGCCGTCCTCGCGGTCCTCAGCGGCCTGCCGCCCGATCGGGCGGCAGGCCGGGTGCGCGGGCACTACCGCCGGCGGGCGGTCGAGACGAGGCGCCAGCGGGAGTGGGTCATGGAGGTCGCGTGGCGGCTCGGGTGACTCAGGAGGCTCACCTGGTCCTACCTGTCCTGCCCGCCCTGAGCGTCCGCCGCGAGCAGGCGGACGTGCGCCACCACCAGGGCGTGCACCGCGGGTGAGCCGAGCGGGCGGAAGTGTCCGCGCTCGCGCAGCCGCACGTTGCGCGCGCCCGGCAGGAACGAGCCGCCCGGGATGTGCGGGTCCCACGCGGGCGCGAGCGAGACGATGCGGGAGTCCACGTCGGTCCGCCCCGCCAGCCGGACGAGGTCCGGCCCACGCGGGCTGAGGGCGCCCACCGCCGATCGCGGCGGGAAGGCTCGCGCCCACACCGAGCCGCGCCACGGCGTCGCGACCGCCACGAGGCCCGCCACCCGGTGCCCCTCGGGCCCGAGCATCGTCGCCTTGCCGACCAGCCCGCCCTTGGAGTGGGCGACGAGGACGACCCCGCGCAGGCCGAGCCGCGCGAGGTGGTCGGCGGTGCGCCGCGCCCCGTCGGCCACCGGACGCCCGTTGAGGCCGAGGTCGGGGACGACGCCGACCGGATGGCCCGCATCGACGATCGCCCGGCCGACGCGGGCGAGCATGTGCCACGACTCGTACACGCCGGGGAGCAGAAGGACCGGCGCGGCGGCGGTGTCGGTGCCGGCGGAGGTGCCGGGACGCCAGCGGTCCCGGCGCAGGAGTCCGCCGGCCGAGCGCGCCGCCGTCGCCGCGACCCACGCGTAGTCGAGCCCGTGGGCGAGGGGCGGGTGAGGAGCTCGGCACCGCGGCGCGCGGCGCGCCGGGCGGAGGCGGCGGGACCCGCGGGGCCGGCAGGACCGGGGGAGGCCGTGCTCACGACTCGTCCGTCAGGCTCCGGCCGTCGTCGGACGCGGAACCCGGGGGGACCGCCGAGCCCGGTCCGCTCCGCTCGTCGACGGCGAGGTGCGCGAGCGCGGCGCGCACCACCGCGGGATGGTCCTCGACGACGACCGAGTGCGCGGCGCCGGGCACGAGCTCGACCTCGCACCGGGTCACCCGGCCCGCGAGGTCCGTCGCCCAGTCCGGCGGGACGAGCCGGTCGTGCTCGCCGTGGAGGATCGACACGGTCGCCTCCGCCGAGGCGAGCGCCAGGCGCTCCTCGATCCGGTAGCCCATCACCTCGGGCAGGATGTCGGCCACCCACCGGGTCGTCGCGGTGAGGTAGGAGCGGGTGGCGAGCAGCCGGAGGCGGTGCGTCTCGTGGACGGCCGACTGGAGGTAGCGCCACAGCTGGGTGAGGGGGTGGCGCTCGGCGGCGTTGACCGGCGGCGCGACGAGCACCGTGCGGTGGTAGGCCTCGGGACGGCGCGCCATCAGCTCGACCGCCACCTGGGCGCCCATCGAGTGCCCGACGAGCACCGGGTCGTGGACGCCGGTGGCCACGAGCACGTCGTCGACGACCTCCGCGAGCCCGTCGATGCCGAGCGTGCGGGCAGGCGGCGGGACGTCGCCGAACCCGGGCAGGTCGACGAGGAGGACCTCCCCGTGGACCGCGAGGTCCTCCGCGAGCGGCAGCAGGTAGACGGACGAGAGCCCGACCCCGTGGAGGAGCACGAACGTCACCCGGCCGTCCCCGGGGACGTCGGGGTTGTGCCGCTCCGCGCCGGCCCCTGGTGTGCCCACACGGTGGACGCGGACGAACGCGCCGTCGAGCAGGCGCATCGAGGTCACCGTGCGCGAGAGCCTGGCGACCGTGCGCCGGGACCCCGGCCGCAGGCGCACCTGCTGCCCGGCGGGCGGGGAGACGAGGTCCGCCGCGGCGACCGTGAGCCGTCGCCACCACCGCAGGCGTCCGCCGCTCATGCGTCGTCCGCGAGCCAGGCGTCCACCTCGGCCGCCCACCGGGCGACGTCCCGCCGGTCGGCCCGCGAGGCGGTGAGCGACCCCTTCGCAAGGGTCGCGATCTCGGCGTCGGACAGCCCGTGGACCTCGCGCGCGGCCGTGTACTGGTCTGCGAGGCGGGAGAGGAACAGCAGCGGGTCGTCGGCGCCGAGCGCGACGGTCGCTCCCGAGTCGATCAGCGTGCGCAGGGGGACGTCCGCGAGGGTGGGGTACACGCCGAGGGAGACGTTGGAGGCCGGGCACACCTCGAGGGCGATCCCGGCGTCGACCACCCGGGCGAGGAGGTCGGGGGCCTCGGCGAGGCGGACACCGTGCCCGAGCCGGTCGGGGCGCAGGTGGGTGACGACGTCGGCCACGTGGTCCGGGCCGAGGAGCTCCCCGCCGTGCGGCATCGCGGCGAGCCCGGCCTGACGGGCGATCCGGAAGGCCGCCGCCCAGTCCGACGTGGTCCCGCGGCGCTCGTCGTTGCTCAGCCCGAAGCCGACGACCTGGCCGGCCCCGTCCCCGGCGTGGCGTGCCGCCAGCCGGGCGAGGGTGCGCGCGTCGAGCGGGTGCCGGGTTCGGGACGCCGCCACGACGACGGCGACCTGGACGCCGGAGGCGCGAGACGCGGCGGCGGCCTCGTCGAGCACGATCTCGAGCGCCGGGGTGATCCCGCCGACGAACGGCGCGTAGCTCGTGGGGTCGACCTGGATCTCGAGCCGGCGGGAGCCCTCGGCGGCGTCGTCGGCGGCGGCCTCGGCGACGATCCGGCGCATGGCGGCCTCGGAGCGCACGACCGCGCGCGCGGCGTCGTAGGCCCGCTGGAACCGGAACCAGCCGCGCTTGTCGGCGGGGACCCGCAGGGCCACGTCGTCCGTGAGGTTCGCGGGCAGGCGGACCCCCTCGGCCTCGGCGAGCTCGAGCAGCGTGGACACGCGCATCGAGCCCGTGAAGTGGAGGTGGAGGTGCGCCTTGGGGAGCAGGCCCAGGTCGCGCATCGGGACATCATGCCAGGACGCGGGCCCGTCGACGCCGAGGGGAGGGCTCCGCGGGGCCCGATGGCGCGTCGGGCGCCGGCGTGTGATCTCATTTGCGTCATGAGCATCTCGGCGGCGGCGATGAGGGAGCCGGCCGACGTCGCCCTGCTGACGGGGCCCGACGCCGGCGACGTCCTCACGTCCGCCCTCGTCCCGGACGACGGCCGCCTCGTGGAGTGGGCCGTCCACACCGTCCACCACCGCCCGGGCGCGGGCGTCACGGTGGGGTACACCGCCACGGTCGAGCGCACCGCGTCCGACGGCTCGCGCAAGCGCACCGAGGAGTACCTGTGCGCCACCACGGCGCGGCTGACCCGGGCCGCCGGTCCGGGCCTCGTCCGGCTCGAGCCGCCGGACGGCCGGGGTCCGGTGGTCCATCTGTGGCGGCACCCGGCGGACCCCGAGCTGCCCGCCCTCGCGACCGCGTGCGACTCGACGAAGATGTCGCAGCGACTCGGCGAGCAGGTCACGCTCGAGCTCGTGGCGTACCGTCCCACGCGCCGCGCGGTCCTGCGCGCGACGGGTGCGTCCGGCCGCGTCCACTACGTCAAGGTCGTCCGCCCGGTCTCGCTCGGCGACCTCGTGGGCCGGCACCGCATGCTCACCTCCGCCGGCGTACCGGCGCCTGCCGTCGTCGCGGAGGAGCCCGCCGGGCTCGCGGTCCTCGCCGAGGGCCAGGGCGAGTCACTCGCCCGCGTGCTCCACCGGGGACCGGGGCACGAGACCGACGCCGTCCTCCATGCCCTCGTCCGCACGCTCGACCAGCTGCCGCCGGCGGCCCTGCAGCTCGCCCGCCGCTCGGCCTGGGCGGAGCGGGCGAGCCACTACGCGCACGCCGCCGCCACCGTGGTCCCCGAGGCGGAGGGGCGCACGCGGGCGCTCGCCGCCGGGATCGACCAGCTGCTGCACTCGGGGCCGCCCCAGCCCGTCGTCCCCGTGCACGGGGACTTCTACGAGGCGAACGTCCTCATGGACCCGCGCGAGGGGATCACCGCGGTCTCCAGCCTCCTCGACGTCGACTCGCTCGGCCCGGGGCACCGCAGCGACGACCTCGCCTGCCTCCTCGGGCACGTCTCGGTCCTCGTCCACCTCGCCCCGGACCGGTACCCGGCGGTGCCGCACGTCCTCGCCCGGTGGACGCAGCTGTGCGAGCAGATGGTCGACCCGGTCCAGGTGTGCACGCGCGCCGCCGGCGTCACGCTCTCGCTCGTGGCGGGGGCGAAGCGGGCGGACGGCCGGTGGCGGGCCGACGCCGAGGGGCGACTCGTCACCGCGGAGGCGTGGCTCGCCCGGGCCCGGGACTTCACCGCCGGGCGCGTGACCGGCCCGTTCGTCGTGCCGCCGCCGGTCGGCTGACCGGGGCTCCGGGGCTGCACGGATGAGAGTCCTCTCATCTCGCGCTGGTCGTGGACTCACGGCCTCCGACGACGATGGACCCGTCGGCGCGGCGCCGGCGTGAGGACGACCTGACCGGGAGGCGGCGGAGGATGCGTTCGAGGGGCTCGTGGATCGCGGTGGGCACGTTGTCGGCGATCGCCGTCGCCGGTGGCACGGTGCTCGCCAGCGCCGACCCCGACGACGAGACGGTGGACTCCGTGACCATCCCCCCGGCGCGTGTCTCGCCCTCGGGCGGGACCGACGAGGCCGAGTCGCCGACGACGGAGGAGCCGACCACCGAGGAGCCCACCACGGAGGAGCCCACGACCGACGAGGCGACGACCGTGCCGCCCGAGCGCAGCGCCGTCACCGCCGCCTCGCCCGAGCCCGCTCCGGCGCCTGCCCCCGCTCCCGCCCCGGCTCCGGCCCCCGCGCCGGCTCCGGCGCCCGTGCCGGCGCCCCGCCCGGCGCCGGTCGAGAGCCCCGACTCGCCGGCCTCCCCGGTGTCCGCCGAGAGCGCCGACTCCGGCGACTGACCCGCTCCGTCGACTGACCCGCTCCGGCGACTGACCCGCTCCGTCGACTCCCGTCCCGGTCGAGAGCGCGGGTGAGCGTGGCCCGTTCCCGTCGAGAGTGCGGGTGAGCGCGATCCCGGTCAGCCGGTGACGAGCCGGTAGCCCATGCGCGGGACCGTCTGGATCCGCTCGGCGCCGATCTTCTTGCGCAGGTAGCGCACGTACACGTCGACGACGTTGGAGCCGGGGTCGAAGTCGTAGCCCCACACGCGCGAGAGGATCTGCTCGCGAGAGAGCACCTGCCCGGGGTGCAGCATGAAGGTCTCCAGCAGGGAGAACTCGCGCGCCGAGAGATCGACGGTCCGCCCCGCCACGGTCGCCTGACGCGTGCGCACGTCGAGCGAGAGGTCGGCGACCTGGAGCTGGGTGGGGTCGGCGCCGGAGCTCGTCTGCTGGGCGGAGCGCAGCCTGAGCCGCACGCGGGCGAGCAGCTCCTCGAACCGGAACGGCTTGGGCATGTAGTCGTCGGCCCCGGAATCGAGCCCGGTCACCGTGTCGTCGACCGAGGACCGCGCCGTCAGCATGATGACCGGCAGCGTGTGCCCCTCGCCGCGCAGCGTCTGCAGGACCTGGAAGCCGTCGATGTCCGGCAGCCCGACGTCGAGGACCACGAGGTCGTACCCGCTCGTGCGTGCGTGGTCGAGGCCCTCCTTGCCCGTGGTGACGGCGGTGGGCTGGTGCCCGGCCGCCGTCAGGCCCTTGGTGACGAACGAGGCGATGCCGACCTCGTCCTCGATGATGAGGATCTGTGCCACTACCTGCTCCTGATCTTCTCGTCGTCCGACGCGTCCGCCGGCAGCTCGCCGGGTCCGTCGCCGTCGGGTGCGTCCAGCGGGACGTCGTGGTCCAGCGCGAGCGACCGCGCCGGCAGGTCGAGGAGGAAGATCGAGCCGCGACCGGGCGTGGAGTCGACGTCGACCCGACCGCCGTGCGCCTCGGCGATCGCCGAGACGATCGCCAGGCCGAGGCCGCTGCCCTCCGTGCGCGCCTCGCCGGGCCGGTTCGTCCGCTCGAACCGCTCGAATATCCGCCGCTGGTCCTCCCGCGCGATGCCGCGGCCCTCGTCGCGGACCCACAGGTGCAGCCGTCCCGCCTCGGCGGCGCTCCCGAGCGCGACCGTCGAGCCGTCCTCCGAGAACTTCACGGCGTTCGCGGCGAGCTGGATGAGGGCCTGGGTCAGGCGCTGACCGTCGACGACGGCCTTCGCCTCGAGCCGGGCGTCGACGACGAACCGCCGGTCGCCGAGCTGGCGGACCTGGTCGAGCGCGTTGTCGAGGAGGGGCCCGAGGTCCGTCGGCCCCGGCTGGACGAACGCCGGACCGTCCGCCCTGGCCAGCATGACGAGGTCGTCCGCGAGCCGGTGCATCCGGTCGAGCTCGGAGATCGTCAGCTCGCGGGTCTGCCGTGCGTCGTCGGCGTCCGTGGGATCCATCAGCTCGAGGTGGCCGCGGACGATGGTGATGGGAGTCCGGAGCTCGTGACCGGCGTCGTCGAGGAGGCGGCGCTGGGAGTGGAACGACGCCTCGAGGCGGGCGAGCATCGCGTTGACCGTGCGGGCGAGGTCGGCCACGTCGTCCGAGCCGTGGACCTCGATGCGACCGGACAGGTCGGTCTCCGTGATCCGCTCGGCCGTGGATCGCAGCTCGCGCAGCGGGGCGAGGAGACGGCCCGAGACGACCCAGGCGACGAGGCCGACGACGAGCATCGAGACCACGGACACCACGAGGTAGGTGCGCGCGGACGCCCACACCGGTGCGAGCTCGGCGTCCATGTCGAACGCGATGACCACGGCGCCCGACGTCGGGGCGCCCGACGGGTCCGAGCCGTCGTCGACGGTGACCGGGAGCAGCGCGTAGCGGTAGGTCGACATCGACGTCGTCACCGAGCTGATCGTGCCCTCACCCCGCTCGACCGCCTCGGTGAGCTCCGCGATGAGCTCGGTGTCGGCACCCATGTCGAGCCCGCCGGGCTGCCACCAGCGCGCGTCCGTCCCGACGAAGCCCATCGCGCCCTCGTTGTCGGCGGGGACCTCCGAGGACATCGCGGTCCAGATCGCCCCGGAGATCCCGTCCTCGGCGTCGACGCTCTGTCCGTCGCTCAGCAGGCCGGCCATCTCCTGCGTGGTGCGCGTGAGGGTGGCGTCGACCGAGTCCAGGACGCGGCCACGCTCGAGCCAGACCGCGGTGCTCCCCACGAGCAGGAGCGTGAGCCCGGTGAGCATGAGCACCGTGCGGATGATCGTCGCGCGCACCGTGCTGCGGCGGTACCAGGGTCGGTGGGCCGGGGGAAGCGCGGACGATCCGTCCGGCGTCGTGGTCGTGGCGTCGTCGGGCGTGGGGGCGGAGGCGACCGCGGCACGCGAGGCGGCGTCACGGGCGACGGTGTCGCGCGACGCGGCGACGAACCGCGGGCGGGTGCCGCCCTCGCGTCCACTCACGTCGCGCCTCCTTCGGGGCCGCCCGGCGCGGCCCGCCCCACGGTAGTGTCCGCGACCCGCATGAGGCGGAGATGAGAGTCGGGAGGGGGCGCTCACATGACGGGCGGGCTCCGCGGCCGGCGGCACCGGCCGGCCGTGCGGCGGGCTCCGCGTGCGGGCCGGGACGACGACGGGCCCGGCGCCCGTGCGCCGGGCCCGTCGGGTGCTGCGGGGCGTGGGGTCAGCCGAGCAGCTCGGCCATGCGGCCCACGGCCTCGGTGAGGTTCTCGTCGGACGTGGCGTAGCTCAGGCGCAGGAAGCCCGAGGGACCGAACGCCTCGCCGGGCACGACCGCGACCTCGACCTCCTCGAGGACGAGCGCGGCGAGCTCGGCAGACGTCTGCGGCGTCCGACCGCGGAAGGTCCGGCCGAGAAGGCCCTCGACCGACGGGTAGGCGTAGAACGCGCCCTTCGGCTCGGGCACCTCGACCCCGTCGATCCCGCGCAGGAGGTCCACGACGAGCCGACGGCGACGGTCGAACGCGGTGCGCATGTCCGCGACCGCGGACAGGTCGCCCGAGACGGCGGCGAGCGCGGCGCGCTGGCTCACGTTCGCGACGTTGGAGGTGAGGTGCGACTGGAAGTTCGTCGCGGCCTTGACCACGTCGGTGGGGCCCACGAGCCAGCCCACCCGCCAGCCGGTCATCGCGTAGGTCTTGGCGACACCGTTGAGGACGATGGTGGTGTCGGCCAGCTCGGGGACCACGCGCAGGACGGGTGTGAACTCGGCGTCGCCGTAGACGAGGTGCTCGTAGATCTCGTCGGTAACCACCCAGATGCCGTGCTCGAGCGCCCAGCGGCCGATCCGCTCGGTCTCCTCCGGCGTGTAGACGGCACCCGTCGGGTTCGACGGCGAGCACAGGACGAGGACCTTCGTGCGGTTCGACCGCGCGGCCTCGAGGAGGTCGACGTCCACCTTGTAGCCGCGCTCGGCCCCGGCGAACACCGGGACCGGGACGCCCCCGGCGAGGGTGATGGCCTCGGGGTACGTGGTCCAGTACGGCGAGGGAAGGAGCACCTCGTCGCCCGGGTCGACGATCGACGCGAACGCCTGGAAGACGGCCTGCTTGCCGCCGTTCGTCACGAGGACGCTGCCGGGCGAGATCTCGTAGCCGGAGTCGCGCAGCGTCTTGGCCGCGATCGCCTCCTTGAGGACGGGCAGGCCGCCGGCGGGGGAGTAGCGGTGGTTGACCGGGTCCTGGGCGGCGGCGACGGCCGCGTCGACGATGTAGCTCGGCGTCGGGAAGTCGGGTTCGCCGGCGCCCAGGCCGATGACGGGCCGGCCGGCGGCCTTGAGCGCCTTGGCCTTGGCGTCGACGGCGAGCGTCGCGGACTCGGCGATGCCGGCGAGTCGGGCGGAGATGCGGGGACGGGTCTCGGCTGTCTCGGTCACGACGACCATCGTGGCACGAGGCGTGCGCCGCGTCTCGTGCCGGCCCACGTCCCGGGACCGGTCCGGTCGTGCACGGTGTGACGCGTGACCTTCCGCACCTCGGTCGACCCCACCCCTCGCGGTGCGTACTATGGTCCATCGGCGGTGACGAACCGCAGACTCACCCGTGCCCGCACGGCTGCAGTCTCCGCCGAAGGGCAGTGGCGCAATTGGCAGCGCACCGGTCTCCAAAACCGGCGGTTGAGGGTTCGAGTCCCTCCTGCCCTGCACCTGACGGCGCAGGACGATCACAGCCGTCGGGCCCGACCCACCGATGGTGGGCGTGCCCGCACCCTGCCGGGAGCGGGCCACCGGCGACAGGCGAGGGACAGGTAGACGTGAGCGAGACGACGGCCGCCGAGGGCGGCTCCGGGCGCAAGTCGGAGGTCGAGCCCCGCAGGGGGCTGTTCGCCCGCATCGCGCGCTTCATCCGGCAGGTCTTCGCCGAGCTGCGCAAGGTGGTGCGCCCCACCCGTCGCGAGCTCATCACGTACTTCTTCGTCGTCGTGCTCTTCGTCCTCGTGATGATGGCGATCGTCGGCGTGCTGGACCTCGTGTTCGGCCAGCTCGCGCTGTGGACGTTCGGCTGAGCCGATCGCCGGGCCCCCGGGCCGTGAATCTCGCGTGACCGACCGGTCGCGCGACCGACACATCCAAGGAGGATGTTCCCTCGTGTCTGTGGACTTCCAGGGCGACGACAGCACGTCGACCGACGACCTCGGCGTCACCGCCGAGGCTGCCGGGTCGACCCCTGACGGCGCCGACCCGGGCGCCGAGGCGGACACCGCCGTCGACCAGGAGGCGACCCCCGCCGACGAGCAGGGCGAGCCCGACGACGCCGGGACGGACGCCCCCGGGGCGAGCGACCCGGACGTCGAGGCCGACGCCCCTGAGGCCGACGCCGCCGAGGCGAGCGACGCGACCGACGTCGACGCCGCCGAGGCCGACGCCCCTGAGGCCGACCCCGAGGCCGCGTACCGCCTCGAGATGCGGATGCTCCCGGGCGACTGGTACGTCGTGCACACCTACGCGGGCTTCGAGAAGCGCGTGAAGGCCAACCTCGAGCACCGCATCACGACCCAGAACATGGAGGACCACATCTTCCAGGTCGAGGTGCCGACCGAGGACGTGGCCGAGATCAAGAACGGCCAGCGCAAGATGGTCAACCGCGTGCGGATCCCCGGCTACACGCTGGTCCGCATGGAGCTGACCGACGAGTCGTGGGGCGTCGTCCGTCACACGCCGGGCGTCACCGGTTTCGTGGGCAACGCGCACGACCCGATGCCGCTCACCCTCGACGAGGCGATCTCCATGCTCAACGTCTCCTTCGCGCAGCCCGCCGCGGGCGCCGTCGAGACCCCCGGCGAGACCGCCACGCCCCAGGGCGAGGCCGTCCCCGTCCTCGTCGACTACGAGATCGGCGAGACGGTCACCGTCACCGACGGTCCGTTCGAGACCCTGCCGGCCACCATCTCCGAGATCCACGTGGAGAGCCGGAAGCTGCAGGTGCTCGTCAGCATCTTCGGCCGGGAGACCCCGGTCGAGCTCTCGTTCTCCCAGGTCACCAAGGCCTAGGGGACGGCCCGCGGTCGCCGCCGCGGGCGTGGAACCACACACCGAAGGACCCGAATGCCTCCCAAGAAGAAGATCTCCGGCTACATCAAGCTCCAGATCCAGGCCGGAGCAGCCACCCCCGCGCCGCCGATCGGACCCGCCCTGGGTCAGCACGGCGTCAACATCATGGAGTTCTGCAAGGCGTACAACGCCGCGACCGAGTCGCAGCGCGGCAACGTCGTGCCCGTCGAGATCACCGTGTACGAGGACCGCTCGTTCACGTTCATCACGAAGACGCCGCCCGCCGCGGAGCTCATCAAGAAGGCCGCCGGCGTGCAGAAGGGGTCCTCGACCCCGCACACCGACAAGGTCGCGTCGATCTCCCGCGAGCAGGTCCAGGAGATCGCCCGCACCAAGGCGGAGGACCTCAACGCGAACGACATCGAGGCCGCCGAGAAGATCATCGCGGGCACGGCCCGCTCCATGGGGATCACCGTCGACGGCTGACCCCGCAGACGCCGCGACCGCGGCGTAGTGGCAGGGCCCGGCGTGGGCCCGACCGACCACGACTGCTCACGTACCAGCACAGGAGAAGCAGCATGACCACGCGCAGCAAGAACTACCGCAAGGCAGCCGAGAAGATCCACGACGGCGAGCTCTACGCCCCGCTCCAGGCCGTGCGCCTGGCCAAGGAGGGTGCGAGCACCGGCTTCGACCAGACCGTCGAGGTCGTCTTCCGCCTCGGCGTCGACCCCCGCAAGGCGGACCAGATGGTCCGCGGCACCGTCAACCTCCCGCACGGAACCGGCAAGACCGCCCGGGTCCTGGTCTTCGCCGTCGGCGACCGTGCGCAGCAGGCCATCGATGCCGGGGCCGACGAGGTCGGCGGCGACGAGCTCATCGAGAAGGTCGCCGGCGGGTACACCGACTTCGACTCGGCGATCGCCACCCCGGACCTCATGGGCAAGGTCGGCCGCCTCGGCCGCGTGCTCGGTCCCCGTGGCCTCATGCCGAACCCGAAGACCGGCACGGTGACGATGGACGTGGCCAAGGCCGTCAACGACATCAAGGGCGGCCGGATCGAGTTCCGCGTCGACAAGCACGCGAACCTGCACTTCGTCATCGGCAAGGCGTCCTTCGACGAGACCAAGCTGGTCGAGAACTACGCCGCCGCCCAGGAGGAGGTCCTCCGCCTCAAGCCGGGCAGCTCGAAGGGCCGCTACATCACCAAGGCCACGATGAGCACGACGATGGGCCCGGGCATCCCGCTCGACGCCACCAAGACGCGCAACCTCACCTCCGAGGACGCCTCCTGACGTCACGCCGACCGCTTCGCGGGCCCGGTCCCCTCGTGGGGGCCGGGCCCGCGGCGTCGTCAGGAGCACGCGGCGCAGCGTGCCCCGGGGCGGGCGGCACCGCACGACCGCCGGCCGCCCGCCCACCCGGCCGCCTGCGGGCCGGGAGGTGAGCAGGCCCACGCCGGGTGGGGGGTCCGCCGGCCCCCGCCTGCCGCTACCATGGACGACGCCACAGACCGTCGGTCATGCGGGGCACCTGCCCCGGATCGAAGTCCACCCAGGTGGAGCCGGCGCAGGCGAGCTACGAAGCCGACGCATCCCCGTGATGCCCCCGAGCCCCGTGCCGTCTGCGCGCGGGGCTCTTTCCATGTGCGGACACCCGACGGTCCCATATCGGAAGGAGGGCTCATGGCAAGGCCGGACAAGACCGAGGCCATCGCCGAGCTCGAGCAGGGCTTCCGCGAGGCTCAGGCGGTGCTGCTCACCGAGTACCGCGGCATGTCGGTCGCCCAGCTCAAGGAGCTGCGCCGCTCGCTCGCGGGCTCGGCACGCTACGTCGTCGCGAAGAACACCCTCGCGGCGATCGCCGCGAAGCAGGCCGGCGTCGAGATCGACCGTGAGTCCCTCACGGGCCCGACGGCGATCACGTTCGTCCACGGCGAGGTCTCGGAGACCGCGAAGGCGCTGCGCGACTTCGCCAAGGACAACGAGCAGCTCGTCATCAAGGGCGGTGTCCTCGACGGCAACCAGCTGTCCGCGGACGACGTCACCACGCTCGCGAGCCTCGAGTCCCGCGAGGTCCTCCTGGGCAAGGCGGCGGGTGCCTTCAAGGCCGCGCTGTTCCAGGCGGCCTACATGTTCACCGCGCCGGCCACCCAGGCCGCCCGCACCATCGACGCCCTGCGCGAGAAGCAGGCAGCAGCCGAGGCCTGAGAGCCCCGGCAGTACACCCCACCTCTGCTCGCGTAGCAGGACCGAAACGGAAGGAAAGCCACCATGGCCAAGCTCACCACCGACGAGCTCATCGAGGCGTTCAAGGAGCTCACGCTCATCGAGCTCTCGGAGTTCGTCAAGCAGTTCGAGGAGACCTTCGACGTCGTCGCGGCCGCGCCGGTCGCCGTCGCGGGTGCCGCCCCCGCCGCTGCCGGCGGCGACGCCGGCGCGGACGCCGCCGCCGAGCAGGACTCGTTCGACGTCGTCCTCGAGTCCGTCGGCGACAAGAAGGTTGCGGTCATCAAGGAGGTGCGCGCGCTCACGTCGCTGGGCCTCAAGGAGGCCAAGGACCTGGTCGACGCCGCCCCCAAGGCCATCCTCGAGGGTGTCGACAAGGAGGCCGCCGAGAAGGCCAAGGAGCAGGTCGAGTCGGCCGGCGCCACCGTCACCATCAAGTGATCGTCGCCCCCTGAGGGGGCGCCCCGATCCACCGGCCCGAGGCCGGGACCCGTACGGGTCCCGGCCTCGAGCCGATCCTGCGTCGGGACACGCCGGGCGCTCGGGCCGCAGGTCTGGCGCGACGCGTGCACGCGTGCCCTACACTGGTCGCGGTCGCCCACGGGTGGCCGGTCCGGCCGGGCAAGGACGCCCGACGGGTCTCACGGGCTCACGTCGGTGAGTGCGGGATCACGGGCACCCTCGGGTGCGCGCGTCTGGACGGGACGCGGAGCCGTGTGTAAGGTGGACACTTGCGTTAGCCGACGCCTGCCCTGCCTCCACCCATCCGAGCACCGATGTGCCCTGGTCACCCCGAGCCGCGCCACCAGGCGCGTCACTCCGGAGGCATGACACGGAAGTCGACGCGCGCCGCGTGCACACCTCTCCGCAGGGAAGGACCCCCTTTGGCTGCCTCGCGCACCTCTGCCGCCCCGTCCGCCGACCTCGTCGCGAAGCGCCTCGCGTCGCCCAGGCTGTCGTTCGCCAAGATCTACGAGCCGATGCAGGCGCCAGACCTGCTCGGCCTGCAGACCGAGAGCTTCGACTGGCTCCTGGGCAACGACGCCTGGAGCGCCCGGCTCGAGGCGAACCCCGACGGGTCGACCCACACCATCTCGGGCCTGGAGGAGATCTTCGAGGAGATCTCGCCCATCGAGGACTTCTCGGAGTCCATGTCGCTGTCGTTCCGCGACCACCGCTTCGAGCCCGCGAAGTACACCGCCGAGGAGTGCAAGGAGAAGGACCTCACCTACGCCGCTCCGCTCTTCGTCACGGCGGAGTTCATGAACAACACGACCGGCGAGATCAAGTCGCAGACGGTCTTCATGGGCGACTTCCCGCTCATGACCGACCGCGGCACGTTCATCATCAACGGCACCGAGCGCGTCGTCGTCAGCCAGCTCGTCCGCTCGCCGGGCGTCTACTTCGAGCGCACCCCGGACAAGACGTCGGACAAGGACATCTTCACGGCGAAGGTCATCCCGTCCCGCGGTGCCTGGCTCGAGTTCGAGATCGACAAGCGTGACGCCATCGGCGTGCGCATCGACCGCAAGCGCAAGCAGTCGGTCACGGTCTTCCTGCGCGCGCTCGGCCTCACCGAGTCCGAGATCCGCGGCCACTTCGAGGACTATCCGGTCCTGCTCGAGTCGCTCGAGAAGGACACGGTCAAGACCCAGGACGAGGCGCTCCTCGACATCTACCGCAAGATCCGTCCGGGCGAGCCGCCCACGGTCGAGGCCGGCCGCAACCTGCTCGACTCGTACTACTTCGCGCACAAGCGCTACGACCTCGCGAAGGTCGGCCGGTACAAGATCAACAAGAAGCTCGGCATGACGACCCCGCCGGGGGAGTCCCTCCTGCGCGTGCAGGACATCGTGTCGACGATCCGGTTCATCCTCGCCCTGCACAAGGGTGTCGAGACGCTGCCGGGCACCCGCGAGGGCGAGAAGGTCGACGTCCGCGTCGAGACGGACGACATCGACCACTTCGGCAACCGTCGTATCCGCGCCGTCGGCGAGCTCATCCAGAACCAGGTCCGCACCGGCCTGTCGCGGATGGAGCGCGTCGTGCGCGAGCGGATGACCACGCAGGACGTCGAGGCCATCACGCCGCAGACGCTCATCAACATCCGGCCGGTCGTCGCCTCCATCAAGGAGTTCTTCGGCACCAGCCAGCTGTCGCAGTTCATGGACCAGAACAACCCCCTGTCGGGCCTCACCCACAAGCGCCGGCTCTCGGCGCTGGGCCCCGGCGGCCTGTCGCGCGACCGCGCCGGCATGGAGGTCCGTGACGTCCACCCCTCGCACTACGGCCGCATGTGCCCGATCGAGACCCCTGAGGGCCCGAACATCGGCCTCATCGGCTCGCTCGCGACCTTCGCGCGCATCAACCCCTTCGGGTTCGTCGAGACCCCGTACCGCCAGGTCAAGGACGGTCGCGTCACCGGCGAGATCGAGTACGTCACGGCGGACGACGAGGACCGGCACACGATCGCCCAGGCGTCGGCCCCGCTGAACGAGGACGGCACGTTCGTCGAGGAGCGCGTCCTGTGCCGCACCCCGGGCGGCGAGCCGGCGCTCGTCGAGCCCGCGGAGATCGCGTTCATGGACGTGTCCGCGCGGCAGATGGTCTCCGTCGGCACGGCGATGATCCCGTTCCTCGAGCACGACGACGCCAACCGCGCGCTCATGGGCGCCAACATGCAGCGTCAGGCGGTCCCGCTCATCCGCGCCGAGGCGCCGCTGGTGGGCACCGGCATGGAGCGTCGGGCCGCGGTCGACGCGGGCGACGTCGTCACCTCGCAGGTCGCGGGCGTCGTCACCGAGGTCTCCGCCGACTCGGTGGTCGTCCTCGCCGACGACGGCTCGAGCTTCACGCACCGGATCATGAAGTTCAACCGGTCGAACCAGGGCAACTCCTACAACCAGCGTGTCCTGGTGAACGAGGGGGAGCGGGTCGAGATCGGCTCCGTCCTCGCGGACGGCCCGTCGACCGACGACGGCGAGCTGGCCCTCGGGCGCAACCTCCTCGTCGCGTTCATGTCGTGGGAGGGCTACAACTACGAGGACGCGATCATCATGTCGCAGCGTGTCGTCACGGACGACATGCTCACCTCGATCCACATCGAGGAGCACGAGGTCGACGCCCGGGAGACGAAGCTCGGCGCCGAGGAGATCACCCGTGACCTCCCCAACGTCTCCGAGGAGATCCTCGCGGACCTCGACGAGCGCGGCATCATCCGCATCGGCGCCGAGGTCAGCGCCGGCGACGTCCTCGTCGGCAAGGTCACGCCCAAGGGTGAGACCGAGCTGACGTCGGAGGAGCGCCTCCTCCGCGCGATCTTCGGCGAGAAGGCGCGCGAGGTGCGTGACACCTCGCTCAAGGTGCCCCACGGCGAGTCGGGCATCGTCATCGGCGTCCGCGAGTTCACGGAGGACGACGACGAGCTGCCCCCGGGCGTCAAGCAGCAGGTGCGCGTCTACATCGCGCAGCGCCGCAAGATCACGGACGGCGACAAGCTCGCCGGCCGCCACGGCAACAAGGGCGTCATCTCGAAGATCCTCCCCGTCGAGGACATGCCCTTCCTGCCGGACGGCACGCCGGTCGACGTCATCCTCAACCCCCTCGGTGTCCCCGGCCGCATGAACGTCGGCCAGGTCCTCGAGCTGCACCTGGGCTGGGCGGCCGCGAACGGCTGGGACATCTCCGAGGCGGTCAAGGCCGCGGAGGAGTGGACGAAGAGCCTGCCCGAGCACGTGCACCGTGCCGAGCCCGGCTCGACCGTGGCGACCCCGGTGTTCGACGGGCTCCAGCAGGAGGAGCTGCAGGGGCTGCTCGCGCACACGCTGCCCAACCGGGACGGCGAGCGCGTCGTCGCCCCGAACGGGAAGGCGCGCCTGTTCGACGGGCGCTCCGGCGAGCCGTTCCCCGAGCCCATCTCGGTCGGCTACATGTACATCCTCAAGCTGCACCACCTGGTCGACGACAAGATCCACGCGCGCTCGACGGGCCCCTACTCGATGATCACGCAGCAGCCCCTGGGCGGTAAGGCCCAGTTCGGTGGCCAGCGGTTCGGCGAGATGGAGGTGTGGGCGCTCGAGGCGTACGGTGCCGCGCACGCCCTGCAGGAGCTGCTGACGATCAAGTCGGACGACGTCACAGGACGCGTCAAGGTCTACGAGGCCATCGTCAAGGGCGAGAACATCCCCGAGCCGGGCATCCCGGAGTCCTTCCGCGTGCTCATCCAGGAGATGCGCTCGCTGTGCCTGAACGTCGAGGCGCTGGACTCGTCCGGCTCGCTCATCGACCTCAAGGACTCCGACGACGAGGTGTACCGCGCGGCCGAGGAGCTCGGCATCGACCTCTCCCGCCGCCCCGACGCCTCGAGCGTCGACGAGCTCTGACCCGCCGCGCAGCGGCATCCGCACGAGCGCTACCTGAACTGAAGGAAGTAGGACACGTTGCTCGACGTCAATCTGTTTGACCAGCTCCACATCTCCCTGGCCACCGCCGGCGATGTGCGCGAGTGGTCGCACGGCGAGGTCAAGAAGCCGGAGACGATCAACTACCGCACGCTCAAGCCGGAGAAGGACGGCCTGTTCTGCGAGAAGATCTTCGGTCCCACCCGGGACTGGGAGTGCAACTGCGGCAAGTACAAGCGGGTGCGCTACAAGGGCATCATCTGCGAGCGCTGCGGCGTCGAGGTCACCCGCTCCAAGGTCCGCCGCGAGCGGATGGGCCACATCGAGCTGGCGGCCCCCGTCACGCACATCTGGTACTTCAAGGGCGTCCCGTCGCGCCTCGGCTACCTCCTCGACCTCGCCCCGAAGGACCTCGAGAAGGTCATCTACTTCGCGGCGTACATGATCACGGAGGTCGACGAGGACGGTCGTCACGAGGACCAGACGACCCTGCAGAACGAGGTCGACCTCGAGAAGTCCGAGCTGACCAAGGCCCGGGACCTCGCGGTCGAGCAGCGCCTGCAGAGGCTCGAGGCCGACCTCGCCGAGCTCGAGGCCGCGGGCACCGAGTCCTCCGCGCGGGACAAGGTCCGCAAGTCCGCCGAGCGCGAGGCGAACCAGATCCGGCGCAAGGGCGACGGCGAGATCGAGCGCCTGGAGAAGGTCTGGGACCGCTTCAAGTCGCTCAAGGTCGGTGACCTCGAGGGCGACGAGTCGCTCTACCGCGAGATGAACGCCCGCTTCGGCATCTACTTCAAGGGCTCGATGGGCGCCACGGCGATCCAGAAGCGCCTGGAGACGTTCGACCTCGAGGCCGAGGCCGAGTCGCTGCGCGAGACCATCGCCGGCGGCACCGGTCAGCGCAAGACCCGCGCCCTCAAGCGCCTCAAGGTCGTCAACGCGTTCCTCACGACCGGCAACTCGCCGCTCGGCATGGTCCTCGACTGCGTCCCGGTCATCCCGCCGGACCTGCGGCCGATGGTCCAGCTCGACGGTGGCCGGTTCGCGACCTCGGACCTCAACGACCTCTACCGCCGCGTCATCAACCGGAACAACCGCCTCAAGCGGCTGCTCGACCTCGGTGCGCCGGAGATCATCGTCAACAACGAGAAGCGCATGCTCCAGGAGTCGGTGGACGCGCTCTTCGACAACGGTCGTCGCGGCCGCCCGGTCACGGGCCCCGGCAACCGGGCGCTCAAGTCGATCTCGGACATGCTCAAGGGGAAGCAGGGCCGGTTCCGTCAGAACCTGCTCGGCAAGCGCGTGGACTACTCGGGCCGAAGCGTCATCGTCGTGGGCCCGACCCTCAAGCTCCACCAGTGCGGCCTGCCCAAGCAGATGGCGCTCGAGCTGTTCAAGCCGTTCGTCATGAAGCGTCTGGTCGAGCTCAACCACGCCCAGAACATCAAGGCCGCCAAGCGCATGGTCGAGCGCCAGCGCACGCAGGTGTGGGACGTCCTCGACGAGGTCATCCGCGAGCACCCCGTGCTGCTCAACCGCGCGCCCACGCTGCACCGGCTCGGCATCCAGGCGTTCGAGCCGCAGCTCGTCGAGGGCAAGGCCATCCAGCTCCACCCGCTCGTCTGCGGCGCGTTCAACGCCGACTTCGACGGTGACCAGATGGCGGTCCACCTGCCGCTGTCGGCGGAGTCGCAGGCCGAGGCCCGCATCCTCATGCTGTCGAGCAACAACATCCTCAAGCCGAGCGACGGCCGCCCGGTGACCATGCCCAGCCAGGACATGATCATCGGCCTGTTCCACCTGACGACCGAGCTCGACGAGGGCACGGGCGCGGGCCGGTACTTCTCCTCGGTGGCCGAGGCGATCCTCGCGATGGACAACGGTGAGCTCGAGCTCGGCGCCCAGGTGTCGATCCGCTTCACGGACCTCGTCCTGCCCGAGGGGCACGAGCAGGCCGAGGCCGCGGCGGCGGGCGAGCCCGTCGTGCTGCGCACGACGCTCGGCCGCACGCTCTTCAACGAGCTGCTGCCGGTGGACTACCCGTTCATCGACGAGGTCGTGGACAAGAAGCGGCTCGGCCGCCTCGTCAACGACCTGGCGGAGCGCTACCCCAAGGTCGACGTCGCGGCGAGCCTCGACGCGCTCAAGGAGGCCGGCTTCCGCTGGGCGTCCCGCTCGGGCGTGACCATCGCGATCTCCGACGTCGTCGCCCCCGAGGCCAAGGCGGGGATCCTCGAGGATCACGAGGCGAAGGCCGAGGCGATCCAGGACCAGTACGACATGGGTCTGATCACCGACGACGAGCGCCGCCAGGAGCTCATCGACATCTGGGGCGACGCGACCGACGCGGTCGCGGACGCGATGCGCGCGAACTTCCCGAAGGACAACACCGTGTTCCGCATGGTGTCCTCCGGCGCGCGAGGCAACTGGATGCAGGTGCGCCAGATCGCCGGCATGCGTGGCCTCGTGGCCGACCCGAAGGGCGAGATCATCCCGCGCCCGATCAAGTCGAACTACCGCGAGGGCCTGTCGGTCCTCGAGTACTTCATCGCCACGCACGGCGCCCGCAAGGGTCTCGCGGACACCGCCCTGCGGACCGCGGACTCCGGCTACCTCACGCGTCGGCTCGTCGACGTGTCGCAGGACGTCATCGTCCGCGAGGCCGACTGCGGCACCCGCGGCGGCCTCCCCGTGACGATCGGCGTGCCGTCCGCCTCCGGCGAGGGCCTCGTCCTCGACGAGACCGTCGAGACCTCGGCCTACGCGCGGTCGCTCGCCGCGGACGTCACCGCGGAGGACGGCACCGTCCTCGCGAGCGCGGGCGACGACGTCGGCGACGTGCTCATCGGCCAGCTGGTCGAGGCCGGCGTCACCGAGGTCAAGGTCCGGTCGGTGCTCACGTGCGAGTCCCGCGTCGGCACCTGCCAGAAGTGCTACGGCCGTTCGCTGGCCACCGGCAAGCTCGTCGACATCGGCGAGGCCGTGGGCATCATCGCCGCCCAGTCGATCGGCGAGCCCGGCACGCAGCTGACCATGCGGACCTTCCACACCGGTGGTGCGGCCTCGGCCGACGACATCACCCAGGGTCTGCCCCGTGTCCAGGAGCTCTTCGAGGCCCGTACGCCCAAGGGCGAGGCCCCGATCTCCGAGGCCGCCGGTCGGGTGACGATCGAGGACACGGACAAGGGCCGCTCGATCCGGGTGACCCGCGACGACGGCCAGGAGGACGTGGTCTACCCGGTCTCCAAGCGGTCGCGCCTGCTCGTCGAGGACGGCCAGCACATCGCCGTCGGCGACCAGATCGTGTTCGGCGCCGTCGACCCCAAGGCCGTGCTGCGCATCCTCGGTCCCAGGCGGACCCAGGAGCACCTCGTCGCGCAGGTCCAGGAGGTCTACCGCTCGCAGGGCGTGGACATCCACGACAAGCACATCGAGGTCATCGTGCGGCAGATGCTGCGTCGCGTGACCGTGCTCGACTCGGGCGAGACCCGGCTCCTGCCGGGCGAGCTCATCGACCGGGCCGCGTTCAACGACGAGAACCGTCGCGTGGTGTCCGAGGGCGGGAAGCCGGCCGCCGGCCGGCCCGAGCTCATGGGCATCACCAAGGCGTCGCTCGCCACCGACTCGTGGCTCTCGGCGGCCTCCTTCCAGGAGACGACCAAGGTGCTGACCGAGGCGGCCATGAGCGGTCGGCGCGACCCGCTGCTGGGCCTCAAGGAGAACGTCATCCTCGGTAAGCTCATCCCCGCGGGGACGGGCCTGCCGCGCTACCACGACGTGGTCGTGGAGCCCACGGAGGAGGCGCGCCAGATGGCCTTCACCGAGCTGGGGTACTCCGAGCTCGACTTCGTCGGGAGCCGTGCGGGCGAGCCCGTCCTGCTCGACGAGATCGACTTCTCCGCCTACGGCGGCGAGACCTACCCCGAGTTCCGCTGAGGACCGCGGGGGAGCGACGCTCTCCCGCGCCCCCTGCCACCCGGCGCCGGGCCCACACGGGAGGGCTGTTGGGGCGGTGTCCACCCCGCCGAAACTGGAG
>NZ_JBUZNL010000003.1:259491-366476 GCF_055326485.1 Georgenia sp. G2120
CCCCCTACCCCCGCCCCCCCTCCCCGCGTCCCCCCCCCCCCCCCCCCCCCCCCACCCCCGCCGACGTCGACGTGTCTCATCACACCACTTCGGCGACCCCGGTCCTTTGACGCCGGAAACTGGCGGCCGCTACTCTGGACGGCGGTGCCCGGACCGATCGGGCTCCCGCGCGCACGTCACCTGCCCGGTCCACGACCAGCGGCCGGCGACGCAGGACCTTCAGGCGGACCGCCCGGAGACGTCACCACGGCCTCGTTCGGCCGGTCGGCGTCACCCTGGTGCGCCACGCCCGAGCGCGAGGTGCCGAGCAACAGATCGACCCGAGGCAGTCGCAACGATTGCAGCAACGAGACGGAGAAGTAGTGCCCACGATCCAGCAGCTGGTCCGCAAGGGCCGGTCGGTCAAGTCGAGCTCCTCGAGCACGCCGGCCCTCAAGGGGAGCCCGCAGCGCCGTGGCGTGTGCACCCGCGTGTACACGACCACCCCGAAGAAGCCGAACTCGGCCCTGCGGAAGGTGGCGCGCGTCCGCCTCTCGAGCGGCATCGAGGTCACCGCCTACATCCCGGGCGTGGGGCACAACCTCCAGGAGCACTCGATGGTGCTCGTCCGCGGCGGTCGTGTGAAGGACCTCCCCGGCGTCCGCTACAAGATCGTGCGCGGCGCGCTCGACACGCAGGGCGTGAAGAACCGCAAGCAGGCCCGGAGCCGCTACGGCGCCAAGAAGGAGAAGAAGTAATGCCTCGTAAGGGCCCTGCCCCGAAGCGTCCCGTCGTCGTCGACCCGGTCTACGGCTCGACCATCGTCACGCAGCTCGTCAACCGCGTGCTCCTCGACGGCAAGAAGTCCACCGCCGAGCGGATCGTCTACGGCGCCCTCGAGGGCGTCCGCGGCAAGACCGAGGGCGACCCCACGGCCGTGCTCAAGCGCGCCATGGACAACGTGCGCCCCTCGCTCGAGGTGCGCTCGCGGCGCGTGGGTGGCTCCACCTACCAGGTGCCGGTCGAGGTTCGCCCCTCCCGGTCCACCACGCTGGCCCTGCGCTGGCTCGTCGACTACGCCCGCGCCCGCCGCGAGAAGACGATGACCGAGCGCCTGATGAACGAGATCCTCGACGCCTCCAACGGGCTCGGTGCGGCGGTCAAGCGTCGCGAGGACATCCACAAGATGGCCGAGGCCAACCGCGCCTTCGCGCACTACCGCTGGTGACCGAGCGCGGCCGGGGCGACCCGGCCGCGTTCGCCGACCGACCGACACCGAACCTCACGAGGAGAACGCGACGTGGCAACTGACGTCATGACCGACCTGACCAAGGTCCGCAACATCGGCATCATGGCGCACATCGACGCCGGCAAGACGACGACGACCGAGCGGATCCTCTTCTACACGGGCGTCAACCACAAGCTCGGTGAGACCCACGACGGCGCGTCGACGACCGACTGGATGGAGCAGGAGCAGGAGCGCGGCATCACCATCACGTCCGCCGCGGTCACGTGCTTCTGGGACACCAACCAGATCAACATCATCGACACGCCCGGCCACGTCGACTTCACGGTCGAGGTCGAGCGCTCGCTGCGCGTGCTCGACGGCGCGGTCGCGGTCTTCGACGGCAAGGAGGGCGTGGAGCCCCAGTCGGAGACGGTGTGGCGCCAGGCGGACAAGTACGACGTCCCCCGCATCTGCTTCGTCAACAAGATGGACAAGCTCGGCGCGGACTTCTACTTCACCGTCGACACGATCGTCAACCGGCTCGGCGCCAAGCCGCTCGTCCTCCAGCTCCCGATCGGCGCGGAGAACGACTTCATCGGCGTCGTCGACCTGCTCCAGATGAAGGCCCTCGTGTGGCCGGCGGACTCCAAGGGCGACACCACGCTCGGTGCGAGCTACGAGACCCAGGAGATCCCGGCCGACCTGCGCGAGAAGGCGGAGCAGTACCGCGCCGAGCTCGTCGAGGCCGTCGCGGAGTCGGACGAGACCCTCATGGAGAAGTTCTTCGAGGGCGAGGAGCTGACGATCGAGGAGCTCAAGGCGGGCATCCGCAAGCTCACGGTCAACTCCGAGGTCTACCCGGTCCTGTGCGGCTCGGCGTTCAAGAACCGCGGCGTGCAGCCGATGCTCGACGCGGTCGTGGACTACCTGCCCAGCCCGCTCGACGTCCCCGCGATCCCGGGCACCGACCCGAAGGACGAGGAGAAGGTCATCGAGCGGCACGCCGACACGACGGAGCCGTTCGCCGCGCTCGCGTTCAAGATCGCCGTGCACCCGTTCTTCGGCCGGCTGACCTACATCCGCGTGTACTCCGGGACGATCAAGTCCGGTTCGCCCGTCCTCAACTCGACCAAGGGCAAGAAGGAGCGCATCGGGAAGATCTTCCAGATGCACGCCAACAAGGAGAACCCGGTCGAGGAGATCGGCGCCGGCCACATCTACGCGGTCATCGGCCTCAAGGACACGGCGACGGGCGACACGCTCTCCGACGTCAACGACCCGGTCGTGCTCGAGTCGATGACCTTCCCGGAGCCGGTCATCCACGTCGCGATCGAGCCCAAGACCAAGGGCGACCAGGAGAAGCTCGGCACGGCGATCCAGAAGCTCGCCGAGGAGGACCCGACGTTCACGGTCCGCCTCGACGACGAGACCGGTCAGACGGTCATCGGCGGCATGGGCGAGCTCCACCTCGACGTCCTCGTCGACCGCATGAAGCGTGAGTTCCGCGTCGAGGCCAACGTCGGTGCGCCGATGGTCGCCTACCGCGAGACGATCCGCCGCACGGTCGACAAGGTCGATTACACGCACAAGAAGCAGACCGGTGGCTCCGGCCAGTTCGCGAAGGTCCAGGTCTCGTTCGAGCCGCTGGACACCGAGGACGGCGAGCTCTACGAGTTCGCCAACGCGGTCACCGGTGGTCGCGTCCCGCGGGAGTACATCCCGTCGGTCGACGCCGGCATCCAGGACGCCATGCAGGGCGGCGTCGTCGCGGGCTACCCGCTCGTGGGCATCAAGGCCACCCTGCTCGACGGCGCCTACCACGACGTCGACTCCTCGGAGATGGCCTTCAAGATCGCCGGCTCGATGGCCCTCAAGGAGGGCGTGAAGAAGGCGGACCCCGTCCTTCTCGAGCCGATGATGGACGTCGAGGTGCGTACGCCCGCCGAGTACATGGGCGACGTCGTCGGCGACATCAACTCGCGGCGTGGCATGATCCAGTCGATGGAGGACGCCACCGGCGTCAAGGTCGTCCGGGCGCTCGTGCCGCTGTCCGAGATGTTCGGGTACGTCGGGGACCTGCGGTCGAAGACCCAGGGTCGCGCGGTGTACTCGATGCAGTTCCACAGCTACGCCGAGGTTCCTCGGAACGTCGCTGAGGAGATCGTCAAGAAGACCCGGGGCGAGTAGGTCCCACGGGCCGCACCCCAGCACCACACCCGACCGACCCGTAGGATCCATCTGCCCCTGGCGTGGGCATCCGGTTCTCGCCAGACAGACGACTACCCGAGTCCCAGGAGGACACCACAGTGGCTAAGGCCAAGTTCGAGCGGACCAAGCCGCACGTCAACATCGGCACGATCGGTCACGTCGACCACGGTAAGACGACGCTGACCGCGGCGATCTCGAAGGTTCTGGCGGACCAGTACCCGGACCTCAACGACTTCACGCCGTTCGATCAGGTCGACAACGCTCCCGAGGAGCGTCAGCGCGGCATCACGATCAACGTCTCGCACGTCGAGTACCAGACGGAGAAGCGCCACTACGCGCACGTCGACGCCCCTGGTCACGCCGACTACGTGAAGAACATGATCACCGGTGCGGCGCAGATGGACGGCGCGATCCTCGTGGTCGCGGCGACCGACGGCCCGATGGCCCAGACGCGTGAGCACGTGCTGCTCGCCCGTCAGGTCGGTGTGCCCTACCTCCTCGTGGCGCTCAACAAGTCCGACATGGTCGACGACGAGGACCTCCTCGAGCTCGTCGAGATGGAGGTCCGTGAGCTCCTCTCGGACCAGGAGTTCCCCGGCGACGACGCCCCCGTCGTGCGCGTCTCGGCGCTCAAGGCGCTCGAGGGCGACGAGCAGTGGGTCAAGTCGGTCCAGGACCTCATGGCCGCCGTCGACGAGAACGTCCCGGACCCGGTCCGCGACATCGAGAAGCCGTTCCTCATGCCCATCGAGGACGTCTTCACGATCACCGGTCGTGGCACGGTCGTCACCGGCCGTGTCGAGCGTGGTCAGCTCAAGGTCAACGAGGACGTCGAGATCGTCGGCATCCAGGAGAACAAGCAGACCACCACGGTCACGGGCATCGAGATGTTCCGCAAGCTGCTCGACACCGCGGACGCCGGCGAGAACGTCGGTCTCCTCCTGCGCGGCACCAAGCGCGAGGACGTCGAGCGCGGCCAGGTCGTCTGCAAGCCCGGGTCGATCACGCCGCACACGCAGTTCGAGGCGCAGGTCTACATCCTCGGCAAGGACGAGGGTGGCCGCCACAACCCGTTCTACTCGAACTACCGCCCGCAGTTCTACTTCCGCACCACGGACGTCACCGGCGTCATCCAGCTGCCCGAGGGCACCGAGATGGTCATGCCGGGCGACAACACCGAGATGACGGTCGACCTCATCCAGCCCATCGCGATGGAGGAGGGCCTCGGCTTCGCCATCCGCGAGGGTGGCCGCACCGTCGGCTCCGGCCGCGTCGTCAAGATCCTCAAGTGATCTGAGCCGGCTCCGGCCGGCGCACCGTGAGGGCCCGGTCTCCCGCGAGGGAGGCCGGGCCCTCACGCATGTCCGACGTCGGGGGAGCGGCCGGTGACCTGGTGCGGAGCCTCACACGGCGAGCGGTCCACCCGGGGTTCCGGCCGTGGTCGTGCGCTGGTAACGTTGTCGGTCGGACACGGGTGCGCGCCCAGGCGTGCACCGACCGTCGCAGGCACTCCAACCTACGACGGGCAGACGTTGCGGAGACCGGGTACGCCCGGCATGCCGCAGGCCGGCACGCACGGACCGAGGTCCGGGAGTGCGGGGCGTGGGCGCGAGGCCCGCGACGGTAAGCATCCAACGGTCAGGCCCACACGGGTCGCTCGGGCCGGACGTGCGCGAAGTGCGACACGCCCGGGCGCGGGGGTCGGCCGACGCAAGGGTACGAGAGAGGTATGACGACGCCATGGCGGGACAGAAGATCCGCATCCGGCTCAAGTCCTACGACCACGAGGTCATCGACAGCTCGGCGCGCAAGATCGTCGACACGGTGACGCGCGCTGGTGCGACGGTCGTGGGCCCGGTGCCGCTGCCGACGGAGAAGAACGTCTTCGTCGTCATCCGGTCGCCCCACAAGTACAAGGACAGCCGCGAGCACTTCGAGATGCGCACGCACAAGCGGCTCATCGACATCATCGACCCGACGCCGAAGGCCGTCGACTCGCTCATGCGGCTCGACCTGCCGGCGGACGTCAACATCGAGATCAAGCTCTGAGGAACGACGCCATGACCACCACTTCCCAGCAGACAGCCGGGGCCACCGTCAAGGGTCTCCTCGGCACCAAGCTCGGCATGACCCAGGTGTGGGACGAGGACGGGCTCCTCGTCCCCGTGACCGCCGTCAAGGTGGACACCAACGTCGTGACCCAGATCCGCACGGTCGAGCGCGACGGCTACACCGCCGTCCAGATCGCCTACGGCGAGATCGACCCGCGACGCGTGACCCAGCCGCTGCGCAAGCGCTTCGACGCCGCCGGGGTCACCCCTCGCCGGCACGTCACCGAGCTGCGCACCGCCGACGCCGAGGAGTACTCGGTCGGCCAGGAGCTCGACGGCTCCACCTTCGAGACCGGCCAGCGCGTCGACGTCGTCGGCACGACCAAGGGCAAGGGTCTCGCGGGCGTCATGAAGCGGCACGGCTTCGCCGGTGTCTCCGCCTCGCACGGTGCGCACCGCAACCACCGCAAGCCCGGGTCGATCGGCGGCGCCGCGACCCCCGGCCGCGTGTTCCGCGGCCAGAAGATGGCCGGCCGCATGGGCGTCGCCCGGCGCACGGTCCAGAACCTCACCGTCCACGCCGTGGACCTCGAGCACGGCGTTCTGCTGATCGCCGGCGCGGTCCCCGGTCCCAAGGGCGGCCTCGTCGTCGTCCGCTCCGCCGCGAAGGGGGCCTGACCATGACCGCCATCGACGTCATCGACGCCACCGGCAAGAAGACCGGCACCGCGGACCTCCCCGCCGAGGTCTTCGACGTGCAGGCCAACACGGCCCTCATGCACCAGGTCGTCGTCGCGCAGCTCGCGGCGGCCCGCCAGGGCACCCACGCCACCAAGACCCGCGGCGACGTCCGCGGCGGTGGCAAGAAGCCGTACAAGCAGAAGGGCACGGGCCGTGCCCGTCAGGGTTCGACCCGCGCCCCGCAGTTCGCCGGCGGTGGCGTGGTCCACGGACCGCAGCCGCGCGACTACAGCCAGCGCACCCCGAAGAAGATGAAGGCCGCCGCCCTGCGTGGCGCCCTGTCCGACCGGGCCCGCGCCGGCCGCGTCCACGTGGTCTCCTCGCTCGTCGAGGGTGACACCCCGTCGACGCGCGCCGCCCGCGCGACGCTCACGAGCCTCGCCGGCTCGCGCCGCGCGCTCGTGGTGCTCACGCGCACCGACGAGGTGGCCGCACTCTCCGTGCGCAACCTCGCCGAGGTCCACGTCCTGTGGGTCGACCAGCTCAACACGTACGACGTCCTCGTCAACGACGACGTCGTGTTCACCTCCGCGGCGCTCGACGCTCTCGTCGGCACGCGCGCGGACGAGGAGGAGTCGAAGTGAGCCTCGAGGCCGTGAAGAACCCCCGCGACGTCATCGTCCGACCCATCGTGTCGGAGAAGAGCTACAACCTCATCGACCAGGGCAAGTACACCTTCGAGGTGGACCCCCGATCGAACAAGACCGAGATCAAGCAGGCGATCGAGCAGATCTTCGACGTGAAGGTCTCGTCCGTCAACACGATCAACCGGGCGGGCAAGACCCGTCGCACGCGCAACGGCATGGGCAAGCGCAAGGACACCAAGCGCGCCATCGTCACCCTGCGCTCCGGGACCATCGACATCTTCGGTGAGGTGGCCGGCTGACCGCCGGTCGGATTGGGATCGAGGGAACCAGAACATGGGAATCCGTAAGTACAAGCCGACCACCCCGGGCCGTCGCGGCTCGAGCGTGGCCGACTTCGTCGAGATCACGCGCTCCACGCCGGAGAAGTCGCTCGTCCGCCCGCTCAGCAAGTCCGGGGGCCGCAACTCCTCCGGTCGGATCACCACCCGGCACAAGGGTGGCGGCCACAAGCGCGCGTACCGCGTCATCGACTTCCGTCGTCACGACAAGGACGGGGTGCCGGCCACGGTCGCGCACATCGAGTACGACCCGAACCGCACCGCGCGCATCGCGCTGCTGCACTACGCCGACGGCGAGAAGCGCTACATCCTCGCGCCGACGCGGCTGAGCCAGGGCGACACGGTCGAGGCCGGCCCGGGCGCGGACATCAAGCCGGGCAACTCGCTCCAGCTCCGCAACATCCCTGTCGGTACGACCGTGCACGCGATCGAGCTCCGCCCCGGTGGCGGCGCGAAGATCGCCCGCTCGGCCGGCTCGTCGGTCCAGCTCCTCGCGAAGGAGGGGATCTACGCCGCCCTGCGCATGCCGTCGGGCGAGATCCGTCGGGTGGACGCGCGTTGCCGCGCCACGATCGGCGAGGTCGGCAACGCCGAGCAGTCGAACATCAGCTGGGGCAAGGCCGGCCGCATGCGGTGGAAGGGCAAGCGCCCGACCGTCCGCGGCGTCGTGATGAACCCGGTCGACCACCCGCACGGCGGTGGTGAGGGCAAGACCTCCGGCGGTCGCCACCCGGTGAGCCCGTGGGGGCAGCCCGAGGGCCGTACCCGCCGTCCGAACAAGCCCAGCGACAAGCTGATCGTGCGTCGTCGCCGGACCGGCAAGAAGCGCTGAGCCAAGGAGCACTGACGAGATGCCACGCAGCCTGAAGAAGGGCCCCTTCGTCGACGACCACCTGCAGAAGAAGGTGGACGTCGCCAACGAGAAGGGCTCGAAGAACGTCATCAAGACCTGGTCCCGCCGGTCGGTCATCACCCCCGACTTCCTGGGCCACACCTTCGCCGTGCACGACGGCCGCAAGCACGTCCCGGTGTTCGTCACCGAGGCGATGGTTGGTCACAAGCTCGGGGAGTTCGCCCCGACGCGTACCTACCGCGGGCACGACAAGGACGACCGGAAGGGCCGCCGCCGCTGAGGCGCGCGCCCGACGACCAGCAGAGGTAAGGCAGAGACATGGAAGCCAAGGCGCAGGCGCGATTCGTTCGCGTGACGCCCATGAAGGCACGCCGCATCGTGGACGTGGTCCGCGGCAAGCGCGCCGAGGAGGCCGTGGACGTGCTCCGGTTCGCCCCCCAGGCGGCGGCGGAGACCGTCCGCAAGGTGCTCGAGTCGGCGATCGCCAACGCACGTGTGGTGGCCGACCGCGACGGCGAGCGCTTCGACGCGGGCGAGCTCCGCGTGCTCGAGGCGTACGTCGACGAGGGTCCGACCATGAAGCGGTTCCGGCCGCGCGCCCAGGGGCGCGCCGCCCGGGTGCTCAAGCGGACGAGCCACATCACCGTCGTCGTCGGCGACGAGTCCGAGGTGCCCGCGGGCGCCGGAAGCAAGGGAGGGACCAACTAGTGGGTCAGAAGGTCAACCCGACCGGTTTCCGGCTCGGCATCACCACCGACCACCGTTCGCGCTGGTTCGCCGACTCGACCAAGGAGGGGCAGCGCTACCGCGACTACGTCCGCGAGGACGTCGAGGTGCGCAAGCTGATGTCCCGCGGCCTCGAGCGCGCCGGCATCTCCAAGGTGGACATCGAGCGCACGCGCGACCGCGTCCGCATCGACCTCCACACCGCGCGACCGGGCATCGTCATCGGCCGCCGCGGCGCCGAGGCCGACCGCCTGCGCGGCGACCTCGAGAAGCTCACGGGCAAGCAGGTCCAGCTCAACATCCTCGAGGTGAAGAACCCCGAGATGGACGCGCAGCTGGTGGCCCAGGGCATCGCCGAGCAGCTCGCCTCGCGCGTCTCGTTCCGCCGCGCCATGCGCAAGGGCATGCAGTCCGCCCAGCGCGCGGGCGCCAAGGGCATCCGTGTGCAGTGCGCCGGCCGCCTCGGCGGTGCGGAGATGTCGCGCTCGGAGTTCTACCGCGAGGGCCGGGTGCCCCTGCACACGCTCCGCGCGAACATCGACTACGGCTTCTTCGAGGCCCGCACGACCTTCGGCCGCATCGGCGTCAAGGTCTGGATCTACAAGGGCGACGTCACCGAGAAGGAGTTCGCCCGCCAGGAGGCCGACGCCGGCTCGCAGCGCGGTCCCCGTCAGGGACGCGGCGGTGGCCGTGGCCCGCGCCGGGACTCGCGGCCCGCCCCGGCCGCCACCGAGGGTGCCCCCGCGGCGCCCGCTACGCCCACGACGGAGGCCTGAGCATGCTCATCCCCAGGCGGACCAAGCACCGCAAGCAGCACCACCCCGGGCGCCGGGGCACCGCGACGGGTGGCACCACCATCTCGTTCGGTGACTACGGCATCCAGGCCCTCGAGCACGCCTACGTGACCAACCGGCAGATCGAGGCCGCCCGTATCGCCATGACCCGTCACGTCAAGCGTGGCGGCAAGGTGTGGGTGAACATCTTCCCGGACCGCCCGCTCACGAAGAAGCCGGCCGAGACCCGCATGGGGTCCGGCAAGGGCTCCGTCGAGTGGTGGGTGTCCAACGTCAAGCCGGGCCGAGTGATGTTCGAGCTCGCCGGCGTCCCCGAGGACCTGGCCCGCGAGGCCATGTCCCGTGCGCAGCACAAGCTCCCGATGAAGACGCGATTCGTCGTGCGTGAAGGTGGTGAGGGCTGATGGCCATCGGATCGAAGGGTCTGACGCCGATCGAGCTCGACGAGATGGACGACTCGGTCCTCGCCGAGAAGCTTGCCGAGGCCAAGGCCGAGCTGTTCAACCTGCGGTTCTCCTCGGCCACCGGCCAGCTCGAGGACCACGGCCGGCTCAAGGCCGTCAAGCGGGACATCGCGCGCATCTACACGATCGCGCGTGAGCGCGAGCTCGGGCTGCGCACCGCGCCGGCCCCGGCCGAGACCACGAAGAAGAAGTGAAGGACGACATGAGCGAGAACACGAGCTCCGCCGTCGAGCAGGCGACCGAGGACGAGCGGAACTACCGCAAGTCCCGTCGCGGCTACGTCGTGTCGGACAAGATGGACAAGACCGTCGTCGTCGAGGTCGAGGACCGCGTCAAGCACGCGCTCTACGGCAAGGTCCTGCGCCGCACCGAGCGGGTGAAGGCGCACGACGAGAACAACGAGGTCGGCGTGGGCGACCTGGTCCGGATCATGGAGACCCGGCCGCTGTCCGCCACCAAGCGCTACCGCGTCACCGAGATCATCGAGAAGGCCCGCTGACGCGGGTCTCCCGACCCACCATCACATCCGTTCGGCCAGGCTCGCCCGGCGAGAACCGGCACGACGACAGGAGTAAAGAATGATCCAGCAGGAGTCGCGGCTCAAGGTCGCCGACAACACGGGTGCGAAGGAGATCCTCTGCATCCGTGTGCTCGGTGGCTCCGGCCGACGCTACGCCGGCATCGGCGACGTCATCGTCGCCACCGTCAAGGACGCCATCCCGGGCGGCAACGTCAAGAAGGGCGACGTCGTCAAGGCGGTCATCGTCCGCACCCGCAAGGAGCGTCGTCGTCCCGACGGCAGCTACATCCGTTTCGACGAGAACGCCGCCGTCATCCTCAAGGCCGACGGCGACCCGCGCGGCACCCGCATCTTCGGCCCGGTCGGCCGCGAGCTGCGCGACAAGAAGTACATGCGAATCATTTCCCTGGCGCCGGAGGTGCTGTGATGGCGAAGATCAAGAAGGGCGACCTCGTGGTCGTCATCGCCGGCCGCGACAAGGGCAAGCAGGGCCGTGTCCTCAAGGTCGACGTGGCCAAGGACCGCCTGATCGTCGAGGGCGTCCAGCGCGTCACCCGCCACACGAAGGTCGGCCAGTCCTCGTCGGGCGGCACGTCCGGCGGCATCGAGACCGTCGAGGCGCCGATCCACGTCAGCAACGTCATGCTCGTGGACCCGGAGACGAAGAAGGGCACCCGCGTGGGGTACCGCACCGAGCAGGTGGAGCGCGACGGACGCGAGCGCAACGTGCGCGTCCGCATCGCCAAGCGCTCCGGTAAGGACGTCTGACATGACCGAGACCACCACCGTCGCGTCGCCGCGCCTCAAGGAGCGCTACCGCTCCGAGATCAAGGCCGGCCTGCGCGAGGAGTTCGGCCACGCCAACATCAACCAGGTTCCCGGCCTCGTCAAGGTCGTCGTGAACATGGGTGTCGGTGACGCCGCGCGCGACAGCAAGCTCATCGAGGGCGCGATCCGCGACCTCACCCTCATCACCGGCCAGAAGCCGCAGGTCACGAAGGCCCGGCGCTCCATCGCGCAGTTCAAGCTGCGCGAGGGCATGCCGATCGGCGCGCACGTCACGCTGCGCGGCGACCGCATGTGGGAGTTCCTCGACCGCCTGCTGTCGATCGCCCTGCCGCGCATCCGCGACTTCCGCGGGCTCAGCGCCAAGCAGTTCGACGGCAACGGCAACTACACCTTCGGTCTCAACGAGCAGTCGATGTTCCACGAGATCGACCAGGACGCCATCGACCGGGTCCGCGGCATGGACATCACCGTGGTCACGTCCGCCATCAACGACGACCAGGGGCGCTCGCTGCTCAAGCGCCTCGGCTTCCCCTTCAAGGAGGACTGATCCGTGGCCAAGACCGCTCTCAAGCAGAAGGCCTCGCGCGCCCCGAAGTTCAAGGTGCGCGGCTACACCCGGTGCCAGCGCTGCGGACGTCCGCACTCCGTGTACCGGAAGTTCGGCCTGTGCCGCGTCTGCCTGCGCGAGATGGCCCTGCGCGGCCAGCTCCCCGGCGTCACCAAGTCCAGCTGGTAATTCACTGACGTCGCAGGTCCGAGACGGAAACCGCGACGAGGAAGGGCTGCTGCCCACCATGACCATGACCGATCCCATCGCAGACATGCTGACGCGTCTGCGCAACGCCAACTCGGCCTACCACGAGTCGGTGTCGATGCCCTACTCCAAGCTCAAGGCCGCGATCGCCGAGATCCTGCAGGCCGAGGGCTACATCGCCGGCTCCAGCGTGGAGGACGCCGAGGTCGGCAAGACCCTCGTGCTCGCGCTGAAGTTCGGCCCGAACCGTGAGCGCTCGCTCGCCGGCGTCCGCCGCGTGTCGAAGCCCGGGCTCCGCGTCTACGCGAAGTCCACGAACCTGCCGCGCGTCCTGGGCGGCCTCGGTGTGGCGATCCTGTCCACCTCCTCCGGTCTGCTGACCGACCGTGAGGCCGGCGACAAGGGCGTGGGCGGGGAAGTCCTCGCCTACGTCTGGTGATCGGGAAGGAAGTCACACTATGAGCCGCATCGGAAAGTACCCGGTCTCCGTGCCCTCGGGCGTCGAGGTCACCATCGAGGGTCCCGCCGTGTCCGTCAAGGGCCCCAAGGGCACCCTGTCGCACACGGTCAAGGAGCCCATCACCGTCGCCCGCGACGACGACGGCGCGATCGTCGTCTCGCGTCCGGACGACGAGCGTGAGTCCCGCTCGCTGCACGGCCTCACCCGCACGCTGATCAACAACATGGTCATCGGCGTGACGGACGGCTACACCAAGGGCCTGGAGATCGTCGGCACGGGTTACCGCGTCGTCGCCAAGGGATCGAACCTCGAGTTCGCCCTCGGCTTCTCCCACCCCGTGGTCGTCTCCCCGCCGGAGGGCATCACGTTCACCGTCGAGGGCCCCACCAAGATCAAGGTCTCGGGCATCGACAAGCAGCTCGTGGGCGAGACCGCCGCGAACATCCGCAAGATCCGCAAGCCCGAGCCGTACAAGGGCAAGGGCGTGCGGTACGAGGGCGAGCAGGTCCGCCGCAAGGTCGGAAAGGCTGGTAAGTAACGATGGCGATCACGATCAAGGGCAAGGGGCGCCGCGTCGCCCGCTCCCGTCGCCACTTGCGCGTGCGCAAGCACGTGCACGGCACGGCCACCCGTCCGCGCCTCGTCGTCACCCGCAGCTCGCGCCACATGGTCGCGCAGCTGGTCGACGACACGGCCGGCATCACGCTCGCCTCGGCGTCCACGCTCGAGGCCGACCTCCGCTCCGCCGGTGCGGAGAAGGTCGAGAAGGCCCGCACGGTCGGCCGCCTCGTGGCCGAGCGCGCCAAGGCCAAGGGTGTCACGGCCGCGGTCTTCGACCGCGGCGGCAACAAGTACCACGGCCGCGTGGCCGCCGTCGCCGACGGCGCCCGCGACGCGGGCCTGGAACTCTGACCCCGAGTAGAGAGCTCAAGGAGAGACACATGGCTGCACAGCAGCGAGACCGAAGCTCCGGCTCGGCCACGACCGGCGGGTCCACGGAGGGCCGTGACGACCGCCGCGGCCGCGGCGACCGCCGGGGTGGGCGCGACAACCGTCGCGAGGAGAAGAGCCAGTACATCGAGCGCGTGGTGACCATCAACCGCGTGTCCAAGGTCGTCAAGGGCGGCCGCCGCTTCAGCTTCACCGCGCTGGTCGTGGTGGGCGACGGCGACGGCACCGTGGGCGTCGGCTACGGCAAGGCCAAGGAGGTGCCCGCGGCGATCGCCAAGGGGACCGAGGAGGCCAAGAAGAACTTCTTCAAGGTGCCGCGCGTACGCAACACGATCCCGCACACCGTGCAGGGCGAGGACGCCGCGGGCGTCGTCTTCCTGCGCCCGGCCGCGCCGGGTACCGGAGTCATCGCCGGCGGTCCCGTCCGCGCCGTCCTCGACTGCGCCGGGATCCACGACATCCTCAGCAAGTCGCTCGGCTCCTCGAACGCGATCAACATCGTCCACGCGACGGTGCAGGCGCTGAAGAACCTCGAGCAGCCCGAGTCCGTGGCCGCTCGCCGCGGCCTGCCGCTCGAGCGCGTCGCCCCGGCGGCGATGCTTCGGGCGCGCGCCGAGGGTGAGGCCAAGGAGCGCGACGCGAAGGCCGACGACGCCGCCAAGGCCGAGAACGAGGCCGCCGTGGCGGGGGTGTCCGCGTGATGACCCAGCTCAAGGTGACCCAGACGAAGTCCACCATCGGTGGCAAGCAGTCCCAGAAGGACACGCTGCGGAGCCTCGGCCTGCGCAAGATCGGCCAGTCGGTCGTGCGCGAGGACCGCCCCGAGGTCCGCGGCATGATCAGCACGGTGGCGCACCTCGTCACCGTCGAGGAGGTCGACTGACCATGTCGGAGGAGACGACGGGCGCCTCGCGCCCGATCAAGGTCCACCACCTGCGTCCCGCCCCCGGCTCGAAGACCGCGCGCACGCGGGTCGGCCGTGGTGAGGGTGGCAAGGGCGGCAAGACGGCCGGCCGCGGCACCAAGGGCACCGGCGCGCGCTACCAGGTTCCCGCAGGGTTCGAGGGTGGCCAGACGCCGCTGCACATGCGGCTGCCGAAGATGCGCGGGTTCAAGAACCCGTTCCGCGTCGAGTACCAGGTGGTCAACCTGGACGCGCTCGGCGCCAGCTTCCCCGACGGCGGCACGGTCGGTGTCGAGGAGCTCGTGGCCAAGGGCCTGGTCCGCAAGGGCCGGCCGGTCAAGGTGCTCGGCGACGGCGAGCTGTCCGTCGCGCTCACGCTGAGCGTCGACAAGGCCTCGGCGTCCGCGCGCCAGAAGATCGAGGCGGCGGGCGGCACGGTCACCACCGCGTGACACCGACCCGCACGTGACGAAGGGCGACCCGGCCAGGCCGGGTCGCCCTTCGTCGTCCCCGGACCAGGCCCGACGCGGGGAGGGGGATCTACGTCACGTCCAGCCCCGACCCCGGCGCCCGAGAGGTCCTGGGGCGGCAGGTAGGGTGACCCAGGCGCTCCGTGCGCCGCGGACCGCTCGCTCACCGCGCAGCCGGTCGACGACCATGATCAGGAGACGAACTAGGTGCTGAGCGCATTCCTCCAGGCGTTCCGGACTCCGGACCTTCGGCGCAAGCTGCTGTTCACGCTGGGGATCATCGCGATCTACCGGATCGGGGCGTTCGTCCCCGCCGTGGGCGTGAGCTACCCGAACGTCCAGCAGTGCCTCGGCGCCGCGCAGCAGAACGACCTCATGGGGATGATCAACCTCTTCTCCGGCGGGGCGCTGCTCCAGCTCTCGGTCTTCGCCCTCGGTGTCATGCCCTACATCACCGCCAGCATCATCACGCAGCTCATGCGCGTGGTCATCCCGCGGTTCGAGGAGCTCCACAAGGAGGGCTCCTCCGGGCAGGCCAAGCTCACGCAGTACACCCGGTACCTCACGGTCGGCCTCGCGCTGCTGCAGTCCGCCGTCGTCGTCACCGTCGCGAACAACGGGCTCTTCCCGGGCTGCCCGGTCGACCCGGTCCCCGACACCTCGCCGATCGCGCTGCTGGTCACCGTCATCTCGCTGACCGCGGGCACGGTCCTCATCATGTGGTTCGGCGAGCTCATCACCGAGCGCGGCGTCGGCAACGGCATGTCGCTCCTCATCTTCGTCTCGATCGCCGCCTCGTTCCCGTCGGCCATGCTGACCGTGGGCCGTGGCGACGGCGGCGTCGGCCGCTTCGCGCTCATCGTCGGGCTGCTGCTCGTCATCACCCTCGTCATCGTGTTCGTCGAGCAGAGCCAGCGCCGCATCCCCGTCCAGTACGCCAAGCGGATGGTCGGGCGACGCACCTACGGCGGCTCCTCGACCTACATCCCGCTGAAGATCAACATGGCCAACGTCATCCCGGTCATCTTCGCGTCGTCGATCCTCATGCTGCCGACGATGGCGGCGCAGTTCGGCGACCCCACCGAGGGCTGGGTGCAGTGGGTGCTCGTCAACTTCTCGCCGCAGAGCGCCGGCTACATGATCCTCATGGCCGTGATGATCCTGTTCTTCGCGTTCTTCTACACGTCGATCACGTTCAACCCCGAGGAGATCTCGGACAACATGAAGCGCGCGGGCGGCTTCATCCCCGGCATCCGTGCCGGCCGCCCGACCGCCGAGTACCTGCGGTACGTCACCACGCGCATCACGACCGTCGGCGCCATCTACCTGACGATCGTCGCGCTCATCCCGACGATCGCGCTGGCCGCCATGAACGTCACCCAGCTGCCGTTCGGCGGGACGTCGATCATCATCGTCGTCGGCGTCGGTCTGCAGACCGTCAAGGAGATCAACTCCCAGCTCCAGCAGCACCACTACGAAGGGTTCCTGCGATGACCTCTCGACTCGTCCTCCTCGGCCCCCCGGGAGCCGGCAAGGGCACCCAGGCCGGCCGGATCTCCGACGCGCTGGGCGTGCCCGCCATCTCGACGGGCGACATCTTCCGGCAGAACGTCGCCCAGCAGACCGAGCTCGGCAGGCGCGCGCAGCGCTACATGGACGCGGGCGAGTACGTGCCCGACGAGGTCACCAACGCGATGGTGCGGGACCGCCTGGCCGAGGAGGACGCCCAGGGCGGCTTCCTCCTCGACGGCTACCCGCGCACGGCCGACCAGGTGGCCGAGCTCGACGGCATGCTCACCGCGGCCGGCACCCAGCTCGACGTGGTCGTCGAGCTGACGGCCGACACCGACGAGGTCGTCACCCGCCTGCTGCAGCGCGCGAAGGAGCAGGGCCGCGCGGACGACACGGAGGTCGTCATCCGACGTCGCCTCGAGGTCTACGCCGAGCAGACCGCGCCCCTGGCCCAGATCTACGCCGACCGGGGCCTGCTCGTGCAGGTCGACGGCATGGGAGACATCGAGTCGGTGACCGAGCGCCTCCTTGCCGCCCTCCCGTCGGCGCGCTGAGGCTGCGGTCGTGCGCGGAAAGATCGAGTACAAGTCCGACGCCGAGATCCGGTCGATGCGGACCCCGGGACTCGTCGTGGCCGCGATCCATGCGGCCGTGCGCGACGCGATCGCGCCCGGGCGCACCCCCGTCGACCTCGACGACGTCGCGGCGGCGGTGCTGCGCGAGCACGGCGCGGAGTCCAACTTCCTCGGCTACCACGGCTTTCCCCGGCACATCTGCGTCTCGGTCAACGACCGGGTCGTCCACGGCATCCCCGACGACCGACCGCTCGTCGAGGGCGACGTCGTGTCGGTCGACGCCGGCGCCGTCGTCGACGGCTGGCACGGCGACGCGGCGTTCACGACCACGGTGGGGGAGCCGAGCGAGCGCGACGCCCACCTCGTCGAGGCCACGCGCCGCGCGATGTGGGCCGGCGTGGCGTCGATCGCCCGCGGCGGGCACGTGACGGACGTGGGCCACGCGGTCCGCGACGAGGTCGAGGCCTACGACGCCGAGCACGGCACGACCCACGACGTCGTGCGCGACTACATCGGGCACGGCATCGGCACCGCGATGCACATGGCGCCCGACGTCGTCAACCACCGCTCCCGCGTCCCGCGCAACCCGGTGCGTCCGGGTCTCGTCGTCTGCGTCGAGCCGCTGCTGACCGTGGGCTCCCAGGACAACACCATCCTCGACGACGAGTGGACCGTGGTCACCCTGGACGGGTCCCGCGCCGCGCACTGGGAGCACACCGTCGCCGTCCACTCGCGGGGCGCGTGGGTGCTGACGGCACCCGACGGCGGGGCCGCGGAGCTCGCCGCGCGTGGCATCGAGGTCGTCCCGCTCGACGCCTGACCGCCGCGTCCACCTCGACCTGCGGCAGTGGCGGGCGAGTACCCGGCGACCGATGCGGATCCGAGATCCGGTGAACGCTTCCCCTGGCGGTGTGAGCGGCGCTACGGTGTGCACACCTCACCCCCGGGAGGTCATGGTTTGCGTGGCTCCATCGCCGTGCAGACCCGCCGGGCCGAGCAACCGAACGCTCAGCCCGGTGGGGCGCTGCCGTGCGCGACCGGGCCGAGTCGGGCCCCTGGTGCCCCCCTACCACTGACAGGAGCCGGTCGATGAGCGGCATGCCCCGCGTATCCGTCGGATACCGGATGCCGCCCGCCGCGGCGGCACAGCTCGACCCGCTCCCGGCGCTCACCCTGGTCCACGCCCCGCGTGGCTGGGGCAAGACCTCACTCATGGCGTCGCGCCTGTCGTCGGCGGGCGGCCATGGCGGCCCCGTGCACTGGGTGGCGGTGGGCGAGGCCCCCGTCAGCGGCAGCGACGTCGAGATCTACCTCGCCCAGCTGCGGGAGGTCGCCACCGACCCGACCGAGCGCCCGACCCTCGTGCTCGACGGGGTCGGTGAGCTCTCCCCGGACGCCGTCGGGGTCCTGCTCGAGACCGCCGAGGCGTGGGACGGGCCGAATCTCGTGCTCATGTCCCGCGACTCGCGCCCGCTGGTCACGCTCGCCCCGCTGGCGCCCGACTCCGTCATCATCACCGGGCAGCACCTGCGGCTCGACGCGGACCGGACCGTGGAGATCGGCCGACGGATGGGGGTGGAGATCAGCACGGAGCACGCCCAGCGCATGGTCGACGACTTCGCCGGCTGGCCCGGGCTCGTCCGCGGCGCCCTCTTCGGGGAGGTCACCGGTGGGTCAGGCGCCGCGAGCTACGACGTCCTCACCCGCCTGTCCGCCCACGTCATGACCGACTTCTCGGCGATGACCTCCGGGGGCTACGCGGGGCTCATGCTGCCCGAACGCATCACGAACTGGGTGACGGACGAGCTGTTCGGCGGGCTCGACGCCTCGTCCGTGGTCCGACGCGTCGAGGGCCTGGGGGTCGTGCGACCGGACGGCGACGCCTTCGTGTTCGCGCCGGGGATCCGCCGGATCGGGATGCGGGCGTTCCGGGAGTCGCACCCCGACCACCTGCGTGGCCTCGCCCGGAAGCTCCTCGAGCGGGCGCGTGCCGAGGGCGACGTGCGCGAGACCCTGCTGCTCGCCACCGAGGCCGGCGACTGGGCGGTGGTCCGCGGCGTCGTCCACGAGCACTGGGAGGCCCTCGTCCGCGACCACTGCGACGCCCTGCACTCGGTCGCCGTGCGTGCGCCGGAGTCGGAGGTGCGCGGGGACCCGAGGCTGCTCGTCGGCCGCGAGCTCCTCGGCCCGGGCCTCCCGCCGAGCTGGATGGGCGAGTTCATGGCCGCCCGGATCCCGGCGAGCCCGCCCGCGGCGTCGATGGGGCCGCTGCCGGCGGCCGGCGAGCGCGGCATCGACCTGCTCGACTGGCGCAAGACCCTCGCCCTCGTCGCGGTGTCGCGCCTGCGGGCCGCCGACGGTGTGACGGCGACGATCGCGGCGCACCAGGCGCTGAAGTTCACCCCCGGGCCCGACGACGAGACGCCCGTCTGGGCGAGCGACCGCGCCGTCGTGGCCGGGCTGTCGCTGGCCCTCACCCTGGTCGGCAACACGACCGCCGCGCTGGAGTGGGTCAGGCGCGTCGAGCGCCCCGGTGACGCGCCGGACGCGGGGGAGGTCGAGGGGGAGGGCCGCGCCCTGGTCGGAGTCGCGGGAGACCCCGCGACCGAGTCCGTCGTCGTCGCCGGCACGCTCGCCCGGATCGCCGACGAGCTCGACCGCCTCGGCCCCGTCGCCGCCGGGACGGGGCGCGGCGCGGAGGAGGGAGCCACGGACCAGGCGGACGTCGTGCGCAGGCTCCTCGACGCGACGACGGACGCCGGGCTGCAGGGCGGGCTCGTGCTCGTCCTCACCGGGATCGCGCTCCTGCGCGGTGAGGCCGCCCCGATGCTCGCGGAGGTCGAGCGCCGCGCGATCGTCGCCCGGTCGGCCACCGAGATCCCCGTCGCCCGCATCCTCATGCACAGCTCGGCTGCCGACCTCTGCCTCGCGCTCGGCCACACGACCGCGGCGGGCTCGTGGATCGACTCCGCCCACGCGGGCGCGTACGCATCGGTCCTGCTCGAGCCCGTCCGGGTCCGGCTGCTCCTCGCGCGCGGGGACGTCGCGGAGGTCCTGCGCCGGACCGAGACGATCGACGAGTCGGTGGCGCCGCGGTACGCGATCGAGCTCTGGCTGGGACGGGCCGCCGCCGCGAAGCGCTCCGGCCTCCTCTACGTCCTGTCCGAGGCGGTGAGGGAGGCGGTCGCGCTCGCCGTCGAGCACCGGATCGTCCGACCGTTCCTCATGCTGCCGGCGGACGTGGCGCCCGACATCGTCGAGCTCGCGGCACCGGCGCTCGGTGACCTCGACGTCCCGCTCCTGCACGAGCACCGCGGGGTCTTCCCGGCCCCCGAGGACGAGGTGCGACTGACGGCGCGCGAGCTGGAGGTCCTCACCGAGCTCGCCAAGGGCGCGACGGTGCCCGCCATCGCGCGGACCTACGTCGTGGCCCCGTCGACGATCCGGACCCACACCTCCGCGCTCTACCGCAAGCTCGGCGTCACGACGCGCGCCGCGGCGATCGAGCGGGCGCAGCGCCTCGGTCTGCTGCCGGGCACGGGCGACGACGCCTGAGCGTGGTGGTCGGCGGCGTCGGACCGGACGCCCCCGGACACCGTCTGGACGCCACCTGGACGCGATCCGGACCCCACTCTCGCACCGGGTCGACCGGAGTCCATGCGCCTCCCCCTCCACCTGCCGGTCGGCGCGGGCTTGACTGTGCGTGGGGCGCCGCAGACACGGTCCCCCGCCGGCCGAGGTCGTGCCGGCGGTTCCACGGCTGCAGGGAAGGGAAGGGCCCGGCAACCGTGCCCGGACGGACGTCTCCGGGCGGCGGGGGCCGTGCCGGACAGCGTCGTCCGAGGGGGTGGGGGCGCCGGGCGCCCCCACCCCCGCCCCGCACGGGTCCCCCGGTCGAGCGCCCCCGCGCCCGGCCGGGCCAGGGAACCCACGGGTCGAGCGCCCCCGCGCCCGGCCGGCCCGGGAACCCACGGGTCGAGCGCCCCCGCGCCCGGCCCGGCGGAGGCACGGCCGGGACCGGCGCCGGACGTGCGCTGGCTCACCGCGACGGGCAGTTCCGCGGCGAGGAGCGATGGCGTAGGATTGCTCGCTGGGCATAGTCGTGTCTCGGCACGGCTGTGCGACCGCGCGGCGCGGTCGTACCACCACCCACGACGTGAGCGGAGCACATGGCGAAGAAGGACGGGGTCATCGAGATCGAGGGAAGCGTCGTCGAGGCGCTCCCGAACGCGATGTTCCGGGTTGAGCTGAGCAACGGGCACAAGGTCCTCGCTCACATCTCGGGCAAGATGCGTCAGCACTACATCCGGATCCTCCCCGAGGACCGGGTCGTGGTCGAGCTCAGCCCGTACGACCTCACCCGCGGCCGCATCGTCTACCGCTACAAGTAACCCATCCACATCTCGAGCGTCGACGCCGCCCGAGCCCGATCCGGGCCGGCGGGCGAGCGACGATGAAGGAAGCGCCATGAAGGTCAAGCCCAGCGTCAAGAAGATCTGCGACAACTGCAAGGTGATCCGTCGCCACGGTCGCGTCATGGTCATCTGCGACAACCTTCGTCACAAGCAGCGCCAGGGCTGATCCCCTGGAAGTCGGCCGTACCCGGCCGGCGACATTCCGACAGCACGCCGCGCGCGTGCCACCCCCGGTCCGGAGGCCGGGGCCCGCAGCAGGCGGGAGGTCGGGGTGATCGGACCTCCGGAACGATCGAGGAGAACTCGAGTGGCACGTCTTTCCGGCGTCGACCTCCCCCGCGAGAAGCGGCTTGAGGTTGCGCTCACCTACATCTACGGCGTCGGCCGTACCCGTGCGGCCAAGGCGCTCGAGGCGACCGGGGTCAGCCCGGACCTGCGCGTCAAGGACATGACGGACGCCGACCTCGTCGCCCTGCGCGACTTCATCGAGGGCAACTACCAGATCGAGGGTGACCTGCGGCGCGAGATCGCCGCGGACATCCGTCGCAAGGTCGAGATCGGGAGCTACCAGGGCATCCGCCACCGTCGCGGCCTTCCTGTCCGCGGGCAGCGCACCAAGACCAACGCGCGCACCCGCAAGGGCCCGAAGAAGACCGTGGCCGGCAAGAAGAAGACCAAGTAGCGACACCCGACGGCGCCCGCCCCGCGGCGTGAGCGCCTCCCCGATCACCCACCCTCGCGAGAACGGAACCACCCATGCCTCCCAAGGCTCGTACCTCGACGGCCGCGCGTCGTCCGCGTCGCAAGGAGCGGAAGAACGTCTCCGCCGGCAACGCCTTCATCAAGTCGACGTTCAACAACACGATCGTCTCCATCACGGACCCGTCCGGCGCGGTCATCGCCTGGGCGTCGTCCGGCCAGGTCGGCTTCAAGGGCTCCCGCAAGTCCACGCCGTTCGCGGCGCAGCTCGCGGCCGAGGCGGCCGCCCGCCGCGCCCAGGAGCACGGCATGAAGAAGGTCGACGTCTTCGTCAAGGGCCCCGGCTCCGGCCGTGAGACCGCGATCCGCTCGCTCACCGCGACGGGTCTCGAGGTCGGCTCGATCCAGGACGTCACCCCGCAGGCGCACAACGGCTGCCGCCCGCCGAAGCGCCGCCGGGTCTGAGACACCGCACCCCGGTGCCGCGGGCGGGGACGAGCGCGCGTCGTTCGTCGTCGTCGGCGGTACCGGGGTCGACCGCCCCCCTGGGGCGGTCTGCCGCACGACCCGCGCGGACGGACCGAGTCCGCGCGGCCCTGCGAGGCGTCATATAGCGGACGCCCGCGCGAAAGGAATGATCGACCGTGCTCATCGCACAGCGCCCCGTTCTCACCGAAGAGGTCGTCGACGACCAGCGTTCGCGCTTCGTCATCGAGCCCCTCGAGCCCGGCTTCGGCTACACGCTCGGCAACTCGATGCGTCGCACCCTGCTCTCCTCCATCCCCGGTGCCGCCGTCACGTCGATCCGCATCGACGGCGTGCTGCACGAGTTCTCGACCGTGCCGGGTGTCAAGGAGGACGTCTCCGAGATCATCCTCAACATCAAGAACCTCGTCGTCTCCTCGGAGAACGACGAGCCCGTCGTCATGTACCTGCGCAAGCAGGGTTCCGGCACGGTGACGGCCGAGGACATCACGCCGCCCGCCGGAGTCGAGGTGCACAACCCCGAGCTGCACATCGCCACGCTCAACGACAAGGGCAAGCTCGAGATCGAGCTCACCGTCGAGCGCGGCCGCGGCTATGTCTCCGCGCAGCAGAACAAGTCGATCGACGCCGAGATCGGCCGCATCCCGGTCGACTCGATCTACTCGCCGGTGCTCAAGGTCAGCTACAAGGTCGAGGCGACCCGTGTCGAGCAGCGCACGGACTTCGACAAGCTCGTGGTCGACGTCGAGACCAAGAGCGCGATCACCCCGCGCGACGCGCTGGCCTCGGCCGGCAAGACGCTGGTCGAGCTGTTCGGCCTCGCGCGCGAGCTCAACGTCGAGGCCGAGGGCATCGAGATCGGCCCGTCGGCGATGGACACCGAGCTCGCCCAGGACATGGCGCTCCCGATCGAGGAGCTCGGCCTGCTGTCGCGCTCCTACAACTGCCTCAAGCGCGAGGGCATCCACTCCGTGGGCGAGCTCGTCGCCCGCTCGGAGGCGGACCTCCTCGACATCCGCAACTTCGGCGCGAAGTCGATCGACGAGATCAAGGAGAAGCTGCAGACGCTCGGCCTCGGTCTCAAGGACAGCCCCGCGGGCTTCGACCTGGCCCAGCACCGCGGCACCGAGGCGGACGACGACTACGGGGACATCCGGTTCTCCGCCGAGAACCCCGCCTGATCCCACCGCCCATCGCGCACCGTATTCACTCAAGGAGTCATCATGCCCAAGCCCGCCAAGGGTCCGCGTCTGGGTGGTAGCCCGTCGCACGAGCGCCACATGCTCGACAACCTCGCGCAGTCCCTGTTCGAGCACGGCAGCATCACGACGACGGTCGTGCGCGCCAAGCGCGTCCAGCCGCTGGCCGAGCGCCTCGTCCAGTTCGCCAAGCGCGGCGACCTGGCCTCGCGCCGCCGGGTGCTGACGCACCTGTCGGACAAGAGCGTCGTGCACACACTGTTCGCGGAGACGGCCCCGAAGATGGCCGACCGCGACGGCGGATACACGCGCATCACGAAGGTCGGCAATCGCAAGGGCGACAACGCCCCCATGGCGGTCATCGAGCTCGTCCTCGAGCCGGTCTCGCCGAAGCAGGCCGTCGTCAAGGAGGCCACGAAGGCTGCGCAGAAGGCGGCCCCGGCCGCCGAGGCGCCGGCTGCCGAGGACACGAGCTCGGGGGACACGAGCTCGGAGGAGACCGCCGTGGAGGTCCCGACCTCCGCCGAGTCGATCGAGGCCGATGCCGGCGACACCGCCGACGTCGAGGCTGTCGAGGCCGATGCGCCCGCAGCCGAGGCGACGGAGGTGGACGCCGACGAGGCGACCGACGGCGAGGCGACCGACGGCGAGGCGGACGCCGACAAGGCCTGACGCTCGGGCTCAGCAGAGACGCCGGAGGGCGGACCACCGATGGGTGGTCCGCCCTCCGGCGTTCGAGCGTCGTGGACCGGCGGGTGTGCCCGCACGACGACGGCCGCGACGCCGGAGCGCCGCGGTCGTCGACCGCCCGTGCCGGCGGAACCCCCTCAGGAACCACCGCTTCCGGCCGGTGGCGACCGGGGACCCCTCAGACCCCGGTCGCGGCACGCGCGTGGCTCGCGGCCACGGGCGTGGTCAGTCGCCCGAGTCGGCGCTCGGGGCCGAGTCGGGGGAGTCCGGGGAGCTCGCGCTCGGGGCGGAGGCCGGGGAGTCGGCCGACCAGCCCGAGTCTGCCGAGACCGGAGCCGGACGCGGCGCGGGGGCAGGCGCGGGAGCCGGTGCCGGGGCGGGCGCGGGACGGGGAGCCGGTGCGGGCGCGGGGGCCTGCTGGCGCGGCGCGGGGGCCGGCGACGGTGCCGACGGCGCGGACTGCGCCGAGGCGGGCGACGGGGCCGGCGCCGGGCTCGCGGCCGAGACGGCCGAGGCCTGGCTGGGAGCGCTGACCGTGCTCACCGCGGTGCGCGTGCTGTAGGCGGACTCGGGCAGCGCGAGGCGGCCCGGGCCGAGCAGCTCGACGCGCGGTGCCGACGGCGCGGACGGTGCCGAGGAGGGCGACGGTGCCGACGGGCCGGACACGGTCTGCCGCTGCGACGCGGGGGTGCGGTCCGCGGGTCGGTCGTCCCGGTCGTCGCGGTCGTCGGCGACGGCGAGCGAGCCGCCCGCGATGATGGCCACGGCGGACAGGGTGCCGGTGGTGATCCACAGCTTCTTGCTCATGATCTCTCTCCTTCGTCGGCCGTCCGGGGGGACGGGGTCTCTCGATGACCTGAACTCTGCCGAAGCGATCGGTGAAGACCGGGAGAGCGATGTGAAGGTCCCCTCATCTCGTGGTGGAGGCGTTCATCCGGCGCCAGAGACCCGTGCGTGGTCGCGCGGGCACGGATGGGTGGGGCGGCCCCCGACTACCCTGCTCGGGTGGAGAGCGAACCCCCCGTCGACCCGGTGCGCGTCCGCCTCGACCTCGCCTACGACGGCACGGACTTCTCCGGCTGGGCGGCGCAACCGGGCCTGCGCACCGTCGAGGGCGAGCTGACGGCGGCACTGACCACGGTGCTGCGCGTGCCGGGTCTGAGGCTCACCGTGGCGGGGCGGACCGACGCCGGCGTGCACGCACACCACCAGGTGGCGCACGTCGACGTCCCTCGCGAGGCCTGGGACGCCGTCCCCGGACGCTCGGGCCGCACCCCGGGCGAGGCCCTCGTCGCGCGCCTCGCCGGTGTCCTCGCCAAGGCGGCGGGCGGACCGCGCGGGAGCAGCGACGTCGTCGTGCGGGGTGCTGCACCGGCCCCCGACGGCTTCGACGCACGCTTCTCGGCCACCTGGCGCAGCTACCGGTACCGCGTGAGCGACGCGGCGGCCACCCGCGACCCCGGGCGGCGCGGCACCGTGCTGTGGCACCCGCGCCCGCTCGACGAGCGAGCGATGGCACGGGCGGCGACCGGCCTCGTCGGCGAGCACGACTTCCTGTCCTACTGCCGCCCCCGGGAGGGCGCGACGACGATCCGCACCCTCGAGTCCGCCGCCGTCGAGCGGGCGGCGAGCGGCGCGGACGCCGGGCTCCTCGTGCTCTCCGTGCGCGCCGACGCGTTCTGCCACTCGATGGTCCGCTCGCTCGCCGGCGCGCTGCTGGCCGTGGGGGAGGGGCGGCGCGACCCGGGGTGGCCCGCGGAGGCGCTCGCGCTGCGGAGCCGGACGGCGGGCGTCGACGTCGCGCCGGCGCACGGGCTCACGCTCGAGGAGGTCGGGTACCCGGACGACAGCCGGCTGGCCGTGAGGGCGGCGGCGGCCCGGCGGGTGCGGACGCTGGAGGAGTAGGCGTGGTGTCCACCGTCACGACCTCTGCGAGGTGCGGGGTCTCCCGCGCCCGGCGCGGGTGGGCTACCCTGGGGAGTCGTCGTACGTCCCTCGTGCGCCCGGTGCCTCCCACTCGCCGGAGCCGCGCCGAGGATGACCGCGGCACGAAGCAACCGACCATTGGTGGTGGCGCCCACGAGCGCCGCACCCGTTCGTCAAGAACGCCGACAGTAGTAGTGAGGCATACGCCCGTGCGCACGTACACACCCAAGCCCGGCGACATCACGCGGCAGTGGCACGTCATCGACGCCACCGACGTGGTCCTGGGCCGTCTGGCCTCCCAGGTCGCCACCCTGCTCCGTGGGAAGCACAAGCCGACCTTCGCCCCGCACGTCGACGGCGGTGACTTCGTCGTCGTCATCAACGCCGACAAGGTCGCGCTGACCGGCGCCAAGCTGGCGGACAAGAAGACCTACACCCACTCGGGCTTCCCGGGCGGGCTCAAGTCGACCACCTACGTCGAGATGCTCGCCAAGCACCCGACGCGCGCCGTCGAGCGCGCCGTGCGCGGGATGCTGCCGAAGACGACCCTGGGTCGTCAGCAGCTCGACAAGCTCAAGATCTACGCGGGCCCCGAGCACCCGCACGCGGCCCAGCAGCCGCAGCCGTTCGTCATTGACCAGGTCGCTCAGCAGCCCGCCAAGGCCTGAGCCCACCACCGAGACCCACGAGGAGAACCGTGGCCGAGCCCACCACCGAGTTCGACGTCGACGCAGACGACGTGCCCGCCAGCTACACGTCCGAGAGCGAGTCCGCCCCCGAGGGTGCCGGCGCGTCGATCACCGCCCCCGGCCAGGCCCTGGGCCGCCGCAAGGAGGCCGTGGCCCGCGTCCGGCTCGTCCCGGGTACGGGGGAGTGGACCATCAACGGTCGCACGCTCGAGGAGTACTTCCCGAACAAGCTCCACCAGCAGCTCGCGCGCTCGCCGTTCACGCTGCTCGACCTCGACGGTCGCTTCGACGTCCACGCGCGCATCGCCGGTGGCGGTACGTCCGGCCAGGCCGGCGCGCTGCGCCTCGGTATCGCCCGCGCGCTCAACGTCATCGACCGCGACGCGAACCGCGCCGAGCTGAAGAAGGCCGGGTTCCTCACGCGTGACGCCCGCGCCATCGAGCGCAAGAAGGCCGGCCTCAAGAAGGCCCGCAAGGCGCCGCAGTACTCCAAGCGCTGATCCATTCGGCCACGGCCCCGTCCCGGTTGGGGACGGGGCCGTCGTCGTCCACCCCCGCGCGCCCCGCTGCGCGCACCCGCCGCCGTCCGGCACGCTGTGCGCGGACGGAGACCACCTCTGGAGGGGACCGCATGGCACGGCTGTTCGGCACGGACGGGGTTCGCGGACTCGCGAACCGGGACATCACCGCGAGCCTCGCGCTCGAGCTCGGCGTGGCCGCCGCGCGCGAGCTCGTCGCCTCGGGGGCCGCGCACGGCGCCGGGGACCGGCCGCGAGCCATCGTCGGCCGTGACACGCGCGTCTCCGGCGAGATGCTGTCGGCCGCGATGTGCGCGGGCCTGGCCTCGGCGGGCGTCGACGTCGACGATGTCGGGGTGCTGCCCACGCCGGGGATCGCCCACCTCACCGCGACCTCCGACGTCGACCTCGGCGTGGTCATCTCCGCCTCGCACAACGCGATGCCGGACAACGGCATCAAGTTCTTCGCCCGCGGCGGCTACAAGCTCGACGACGCGGTCGAGGACCGGCTCGAGTCGCTCCTCGGCACCGACTACGACGCCCCCGTCGGCGACGGCCTCGGCCGCCTCGGGGCCGGCGCCGGCGCTGCCGACGCGACCTACATCCAGCACCTCGTCGGCGCGATCGGGAGCACGCCGCTCAAGGGTCTGCGCGTGGCCGTCGACTGCGCGAACGGCGCGGCCTCGGACATCGCGCCCGCCGCGCTGCGGGAGGCCGGCGCCGACGTCGTCGTCCTCAACGCCTCGCCGGACGGCTACAACATCAACGACGCCTGCGGGTCGACGCACCCCGAGCAGCTCCAGGCCGTGACCGTGGCCGCCGGCGCCGCCTTCGGCGTCGCGTTCGACGGGGACGCCGACCGCTGCCTCGCCGTCGACGCCGCCGGGACGCTGGTCGACGGCGACCAGATCATGGGCATCCTTGCGACCGACCTCAAGGAGCGCGGCGAGCTCGCGCACGACACGCTCGTCGTCACGGTGATGTCCAACCTCGGCCTCCTCAAGGCGATGGAGCGCGAGGGCATCGCGACCGTCCAGACGGGCGTGGGCGACCGCTACGTGCTCGAGGCGATGCGCGCCGGCGGGTTCGTCCTCGGCGGCGAGCAGTCGGGCCACGTCATCGCCGCCTCCCACGCCTCGACCGGGGACGGTGTGCTCACGGCGCTCCTCCTCGCCCAGCGCGTGGTCCAGACCGGGCGCTCGCTCACCGATCTCGCGTCCGTCGTCACCCGCCTCCCGCAGGTGCTGCTCAACGTCAAGGGCGTCGACCGGGCCGGGGCCGCCACGGACGAGGGCGTCGCCGACGCCGTCGCGGCCTCCGAGGGGCGTCTCGGCGGCGGGGGCCGCGTGCTCCTGCGCCCGTCCGGCACCGAGCCGGTCGTGCGCGTGATGGTCGAGGCCGGCACGGAGGACGTGGCCCGCCACGAGGCGGAGACCCTGGCCGCGGTCGTCGCCGACCGGCTCGCCCTGCCCGCCTGACCGACGTGGGAGACGTCCTCGCGCTCGTCGACGCCGTCCAGGACTGGATGGTCGACCTCGCGGCGTCTCCGTGGGTCCTCGTCATCGTCCTCGCGGGCTGCATCGTCGACGGCTTCTTCCCGGCGGCGCCGAGCGAGGGGGTCGTCATCGCGGCCGCCGCGCTCACCGCGCACGGCGAGGGCCCGCACATCTACCTCCTGTGGCCGGCGGCGGCCGTCGGTGCGTTCGTGGGCGACCAGATCGCCTACCGGATCGGCATGGCGATCCCGCTGCACCGCATCCCCGTGCTCAACCGGGGGCGCGGCGCGAAGGTCGTGGCCGGAGCGCGCCGCACGCTCGGCAGGCGCGGGGCCGCGCTCATCCTCGCCGCGCGCTTCATCCCGTTCGGCCGGGTGGCCGTCAACATGACCGCGGGGGCGGTCGACTACCCCCGGACCAGGTTCGTCCTGCTCAGCGGGATCGCGGCGATCGTCTGGGCGACCTACGCGGTGGCGCTCGGGTTCGGCGCGGGCGCGGCGATCAAGGAGCACCCGCTGCTCGGGGTGGTGCTCGGCGTCGTCGGCGGTTTCCTCCTCGGGATCCTCCTCGAGCGGGTGCTCGGCTGGGCGCAGGGCCGCTTCCTCCCGCAGCTCGGGCTGGACGACGAGGAGGAGGACGAGCACGACGACGACGAGCACGACGCCGCCGCCACTGCTGCTCCCGCCGACCGCGTGGGCGGAGCCGACGGCGAGCCGGACACGGACCCGGAGTCCGACTCGGACACCGAGGGCCAGGTCGCGTAGCGCGGCGTCGGCGCTCAGAGCTTGCGCAGCAGCATCCGGTGCATCCGGTGGTCGCCGTCCTTCGTGATGACGAGCTTGGCCCGGCCGCGGGTGGGCAGGATGTTCTGCACGAGGTTGGGGGCGTTGATCGTCTCCCAGATGTGCGCGGCGGTGGCGGCGCCCTCCTCGTCGTCGAGGTCGGCGTAGCGGCGGAAGTACGAGCCGGGCACGGAGAACGCGGTCTCGCGCAGCGCGAGGAACCGGTCGACGTACCACCGCTTGACGTCGGAGGTCCGCGCGTCGACGTAGATCGAGAAGTCGAAGAAGTCGCTGACGGCGAGCATCGACGAACGGTCGGCGGTGGGCCGCGCCGGCTGGAGGACGTTGAGCCCCTCGACGATGAGGATGTCCGGGTGCGTGACGACCTTCCGCTCGCCCGGCACGATGTCGTACCGCACGTGGTCGTAGACGGGCGTGGACACCGAGGTCGCGCCCGCCTTGACCGAGGCGACGAAGCGCAGCAGCGCGCGCCGGTCGTAGGACTCGGGGAAGCCCTTGCGGCCGAGCAGCCCGCGCCGCTCGAGCTCGGCGTTGGGGAAGAGGAACCCGTCGGTCGTCACGAGCTCGACCCGCGGTGTCTGGGGCCAGCGCCGCAGGAGCTCGCGCAGCAGCCGGGACGTCGACGACTTGCCGACCGCGACCGAACCGGCGACCCCGATGACGAACGGTGTGCGCTGGTAGCTGCCGCCGAGGAAGTGGGCCGTGCCGGCGTGCAGGTGGTCCGTCGCCGCGACGTACTGCTGGAGCAGCGCGGAGAGCGGTCGGTAGACGACGTCGACCTCGGACAGGTCGAGCGGGTCCCCGAGCCCGCGGAGGTTGACGACGTCGGCGTCGGTCAGCGGCAGCGGGGTCGTCTCGGCCAGGCGCGACCACGACTCGCGGTCGAGCTCCGTGTAGGGCGTGAGGTGGCGGCCGTGCTCGGCCCCGTCCCGGGATCCGTCGTCGGGTCGCTGGAGGTCCGCTGACACCCGGACATTCTGCCACCGGCGAGGCAGTTATCCTCGCTCCCATGTGTGGAATCGTCGGCTACGTCGGCCCCAGCGCCCCGTCCACCCGCCCCCTCGAGATCGCCATGGACGGTCTCGCGCGGCTCGAGTACCGCGGGTACGACTCCGCGGGCATCGCCGTGCACACGGGTGAGGAGATCGTCGTCCGCAAACGGGCGGGCAAGCTCCAGAACCTGCGCGACGCGATCGAGCAGGACCCCGTGCCGGACGGCGTGGCCTCGATCGGCCACACCCGCTGGGCCACCCACGGCGGCCCCACCGACGCCAACGCGCACCCGCACGTCGGGGGCGACGGAGCCGTCGCCGTCATCCACAACGGCATCATCGAGAACTTCGCCCCGCTGCGCCGCGAGCTCGTCGAGGCCGGCGTGGAGATGACGTCGCAGACCGACACCGAGGTCGTTGCCCACCTGCTCGCCGCCGCCTACGACGGCGACCTCACGGCCGCGATGCTCGCCGTCGTCGGCCGGCTCGAGGGCGCGTTCACGATCCTCGCCCAGCACCGCGACCAGCCCGGCACGGTGGTCGGCGCCCGCCGGTCCTCCCCGCTCGTGGTCGGGCTCGGCGAGGGCGAGAACTTCCTCGGCTCGGACGTCTCCGCGTTCATCTCCGGGACGAAGGAGGCCCTCGAGCTCGACGAGGACCAGGTCGTGACGATCACGCCCGGCTCGGTCGAGGTCGTCGGCTTCGACGGCTCGCCCGCCCAGGGACGCCGCTACACGGTGGACTGGGACGCGGCCGCGGCGGTCAAGGACGGGTTCCCCACCTTCATGGACAAGGAGATCCACGACCAGCCGGCCGCCGTGCGCGACACGCTGCTCGGGCGCCGCGACGAGGAGGGACGCCTCGTCCTCAACGAGATGCGGATCGAGGAGTCGGTGCTGCGCACCGTCGACAAGGTCATCATCATCGCCTGCGGCACCGCCGCGTACGCCGGGCACGTGGCCAAGTACGCCATCGAGCACTGGTGCCGGATCCCCTGCGAGGTCGAGCTCGCGAGCGAGTTCCGCTACCGCGACCCGGTCGTCACCGAGCGCACCCTCGTCGTCGCGATCTCCCAGTCGGGGGAGACGATGGACACGCTCATGGCCGTGCGGCACGCGCGCGAGCAGGGCTCGAAGGTCCTGGCCATCGTCAACACGTTCGGGTCGACGATCGCGCGCGAGGCCGACGCCGTGCTGTACACGCACGCGGGCCCCGAGATCGCCGTCGCCTCGACCAAGGCGTTCCTCGCCCAGATCACGGGCTGCTACCTGCTCGGCCTCTACCTCTCCCAGCTGCGCGGCAACAAGTACCCGGAGGAGGTGGCGGGCTACCTCGAGGAGCTCGCCGCGATGCCGGACAAGATCGCGGAGGTCCTCGAGAAGGAGGAGGAGCACGTCCGCGAGCTCGCCCGGTCGATGGCCGACACGGACTCGGTGCTCTTCCTCGGCCGGCACGTCGGCTTCCCCGTCGCCCTCGAGGGGGCGCTCAAGCTCAAGGAGCTCGCGTACATCCACGCGGAGGGCTTCGCCGCCGGCGAGCTCAAGCACGGGCCGATCGCGCTCGTCGACGAGGGGCAGCCGGTGTTCGTCGTCGTGCCCACGCCTCGGCGCCCCGTCCTCCACCAGAAGGTCGTCTCCAACATCCAGGAGGTCCGTGCGCGGGGCGCGCTGACGATCGTGGTCGCGGAGGAGGGGGACACGGACGTCGAGGAGGTCGCGGAGCACGTCATCCGCGTGCCGCGCACGCCCACCCTCATGATGCCGCTCGTGACGACCGTCCCGCTGCAGATCTTCGCCTCCGAGGTGGCCGCGGCGAAGGGGCTCGACGTCGACCAGCCCCGCAACCTCGCCAAGTCCGTCACGGTCGAGTAGCGGCCCGCGGTGGGGGTGCGGTCGGTGGGGATCGACGTCTGCTCGGTCGAGCGGTTCACGGAGGCCGTCGAACGGTCGCCGCGGCTGCTCACGCGGTTGTTCACGCCCGAGGAGCGCGACCTGCCGCCGGCGTCGCTCGCCGCGCGGTTCGCCGCGAAGGAGGCCATCGCGAAGGCGCTCGGTGCGCCCGCGGGCATGCGCTGGCACGACTGCACCGTGCGGCGGGTGAGCGGCGGCGCGCCGCTCGTCGAGATCCGGGGCACCGTGGCGGCCCGGGCGGCCGAGCTCGGCATCGTCCGGTGGCACCTCTCGATCTCGCACGACGCCGGGATCGCCGCCGCCGTGGCGATCGGGGAGGGAGACTGATGCGGACCGCACTGACGGCCGGGGCGATCAGGACGCTCGAGGAGCCGCACCTCGCGGCCGGCGTGCCGCTGATGGAACGGGCGGCCGGCACCGTGGCGGCCGCCGTCGAGGCGGAGCTGCGCGCGACCACGAAGGACCTCACGGGCACGCGCGTGCTCGTGCTCGTCGGCCCCGGTGCCAACGGCGGGGACGCGCTGCTGGCCGCGGCCCGGCTCGCCTCGACGGGCGTGCGGGTCGTCGCCCTCACGGTCGGCGACTCCGTGCACCCGCCGGGCCTGTACGCGGCGCGCACGGCCGGGGTCGACCTCCGGTCCGCCCCGGGCTCCGCCGTGCCCGACGTCCCCGAGGCGACCGACGTCCCCGACCTCGTGTCGTGGTCCGAGCTGATCGTCGACGGCATGCTGGGGATCGGGGCCACGGGCGGCCTGCGCGGGCCCGCCCGCGCGGTGGCCGAGACCGTGCTCGCGGGGCCGCGGCGCACGGTCGTGGCCGTCGACGTGCCCTCCGGGATCGGGGTCGACGACGGGACCCTGCCCGGGCCGGTCCTCCACGCCGACGTCACCGTGACGATGATCGCCGCGAAGCCGGGGATCCTCCTCCCGCCGGCGGCCGGCCGCGCCGGTCGCATCGAGGTGTCCGACATCGGGGTGGCGCCGACGGGCGAGCCGGCCGTGGTCGAACCGGGCTGGGCCGAGGTCGCGCGGAGCGTGCACACCCCCTCGTGGGAGGACGACAAGTACTCCCGCGGCGTCCTCGGGGTGGTCGCGGGCTCGGAGACCTACCCGGGCGCCGCCGTTCTCACGGTGGCGGGCGCGCTGCGCACCGGGGTCGGCATGGTCCGGCACCTCGCGGACCGGCGGTCCGTCGACCTCGTGCTCGCCGCCCACCCCGAGGTCGTCGGTGCCGACGGGCGCGTCCAGGCCCTCGTCGTCGGCCCCGGCACGGCCGACGGCGCCGACCGGGAGCGGCTCTCGGCCGCCCTCGAGCGGGCGCTGCGCGACGGCACCCCGACGGTCGTCGACGCCGGTGCGCTGCCGCTCGTGACCGGGCTCGACCGCAGCGGGCACGGGGTGACCGGCGACCTCGCCGGGACGGTGCCGTTCGTCCTCACCCCGCACCCCGGGGAGGCTGCGCGGCTGCTGAGCACGCTGCGGTCGGCGGAGGTGGACCGCGCGGAGGTCGAGGCCGCCCCCGCGGCCGCGGCGACCGAGATCGCCCACGGGACCGGCGCGGTGGTGCTCCTCAAGGGCGCCCGCACGGTCGTCGCCGGGGGCGGACCGCTGCGCGTGGCCTCCGCCGGCGTCCCGTGGCTCGCGACCGCCGGCTCCGGCGACGTCCTTGCCGGCGTGCTCGGCGCGCTCCTCACCTCGGCCGGCGCTCGGGCCGAGGCGGTGGGGCGCCCGCTCAGCCGCGCCGAGCTCGCCGACGCCGCCGTGGCGGCCGCCCACGTCCACGGCAGCGCGGGCCTGCGCGCGGCCGGGGACGCACCAGGTCGGCCGATCGTCGCCGGCGACGTCGCGGCCGCCCTGCCTGACGTCGTCGCCGACCTCGTGGCCGGGCGCGACCCGGCGGGCGAGCAGACGTCGGCCCGCGGCGGTGGGATCCTCCAGCGGTTCGGCCTGCGGTGAGCGGCGCCTGGCACACTGTCGCGGTGACGAACGAGGGCGGGAGCGTGAGCGCCGCGGAGAGCCACTGGCCGGCGCGGGCGCGGATCGACCACGAGGCCTTCGCGCACAACCTCCGCACCCTGCGGGACCGTGCCGGCGGGGTCGACGTCCTCGCCGTCGTCAAGGCCGACGCCTACGGGCACGGACTGCTGCCCGTCGCGCGGACCGCTCTCGAGGCCGGGGCCACCCTCCTCGGGGTGGCGCAGCTGGCCGAGGCGCTGACGCTGCGGCACGGGCTCGGCCCCGGCGGTCGCGTGCTCGCCTGGCTGTACGCCCCCGGCGCCCCGCTCGCCGCGGCGCTCCGGGCCGACATCGAGATCGGCATCGGTGCCCCGTGGATGCTCGACGAGGTCCTCGCCGCGACCCGGGAGACCGGCATCGCCGCGGACGTGCACCTCAAGCTCGACACGGGGATGGCCCGCAACGGCGTCGAGCCACGGCAGGTCGACGAGCTCGCCGCCAGGCTCGGCCCGGCGGTCGCCGAGGGGTCGGTCCGCGTGGCCTCGACCTTCTCCCACCTGGCGAGCGCGGACGAGCCCGGCAGCGGCGTGACGGAGCGTCAGACCGAGCTGTTCCTCGCGCTCGTCGACCGGCTCCGCGCCGCCGGGACCGAGCCCGGGCCGCTGCACCTCGCGGCGTCGTCGGGCGTGCTCCTGCACCCGGCCACCCATCTCGACATGATCCGTCCCGGCATCGCCCTGTACGGGGTCTCCCCGGCCGAGGACGTCGCCCCCGCGGCCGAGCACGGCCTGCGTCCGGTGATGACGGTGAGCGGCCGGCTCGTCCTCACGCGCGAGGCGCCCGCCGGCACGCCCGTGGGCTACGGGCACACCGCCGCCACGGAGCGGGACACGGTCCTCGGGCTCGTCCCGCTCGGGTACGCGGACGGCGTCCCGCGCGCGGCCTCGAACCAGGTCGCGCTCAGCGCCGCGGGGCGGCGCGTCCCTCAGGTCGGGCGCGTGAGCATGGACCAGGTCGTCGTCGACCTCGGGCCGGGGGCGGCGGACCGGCCCGGCGACGACATCGTCCTGTTCGGCGACCCCGCGCGCGGCGAGGCGTCGGCCTGGGACTGGGCGGAGGCGTCCGGGACCATCGCCTACGAGATGCTCACGTCGGTCGGCGTGCGGGTCCCGCGCGTGCACGTGGGCGCCGCCGGCGGCGCGGGGCGGGAGGAACGATGACGGGACGGACCGGGGACACCGGGCAGGTGGGCCAGTACAGACGGACCGGGCAGGCCGAGGTCGCGGGTCGGGGCGGGCAGGCCCGGCAGGTGAGCGCGACCTGGCGCGCGACGGCGCCGACGGCCGAGGACACGCGCGCCCTCGCGGCCCGGCTCGCCGCGCACCTGCGGGCCGGCGACCTGCTCGTGCTCACGGGCCCGCTCGGCGCCGGCAAGACGACCTTCGTCCAGGGCCTCGGGGCGGCGCTCGGGGTGCGCGGGACGATCGCCTCGCCGACCTTCGTCATCGCCCGCGAGCACGTGGGGCAGGGCGGCGGGCCGGGGCTCGTCCACGTCGACGCCTACCGCCTGGCCGGGGCCGGCGACCTCGACGCGCTCGACCTCGACAGCTCGCTCGAGGAGTCGGTGACGGTCGTCGAGTGGGGCGAGGGGACCGCCGAGGCGCTCGCCGAGAGCCGCCTCGACGTGGTGCTCACCCGGCCGGTGGGGGACGTGGCCGGCGAGGCGGAGGATTCGGCGGCCTCCGAGGAGGACGATCAGGAGACCGACCTCGCCCCGCCGGCCGACGAGCCCCGCACGATCGACATCACCGCGCACGGACCGCGCTGGGCCGGTACGGACCTCTCGGACGTGACGGGCCCCGGGTGAGGCGGGCATCCGCGGCGCTGCTCGTCCTGCTCGTCGCCGCGTTCCTCGCGGGACCGGCCGCGGCGTCGCCCGACGCCGGACCGGCCGCGACGGCGCTCGACGCGGGACCGGCCGCGACGGCGCTCGACGCGGGACCGGCCGCGACGGCGCTCGACGAGAGCGCGGCCACGGCGACCGCCGCACGCGCCGAGGTGCCGACCGAGGCCCCCTCGGAGTCCGACTCGGACGGGCCCGTCGAGCCCGACCCCGCGCTCGAGAACCTGCTCACGCTCCCGATGACCGTCGAGCGGTGGTTCACGGTCGAGGCGCAGGCGGTCGCGAGGTCCGGCGCGCCCACCGTGCTGGCCGATGCCGTGGACGGTCGGGCCGAGGACCTGACGGTGGGGACGCCACGACCCGTCCTCGCCTGGTCGTCCGACCTCATGGTCGGGAACGCGGTGGAGCCCGTCGTCGTGGCCACGACGAGGGTCGTGGCACCCGTGCTGCTCGACGGGACGGCGGTCGGCGTCGTCGTGCTGGAGACCGCGACCGGGACGTACGTCGGCGAGGTGCGGGACGTGCCCGGGCTCGGCCCGGCGCTCGCCGAGCTCGACCCCGAGGTCGGTGTCGTCGAGGACGGGCGGACCGGCGCCTGGTACGCCTACGCCCACGGCCGCGTCAGCCCCCTCGACGACCGGGCCGGCGGCATGCTCGCCGGCTCGACGGACCTTGCCGCCTACCTGCCGTTCCTCCTGGACCCGGAGCCTTCCGGAAGCGGCGGGGCGGAGCGCGAGGACTCTGTGCGCTGGGTCGTCGTCGGTGGCGTCGTGGCCGTCGGTGCGGTGCTGCTCGCGGCGGGGATCGCCGTCTGGCTGCGCGGCAGCGAGGAGGAGGACGAGTCGCCGGCCGCCCCGGCCACCGAGCGGCTCCGGGCGCGGGTCCGCGCCGAGCTCCGCGAGGGCCGCTCGGGCCGATGGAGCCACCGCGGCTGACGCGCGCCTACCCTTGACCGGTGCGCGTCCTCGTCATCGACACCTCGTCCCGCCCCGTCGCCGCGATGCTCGTCGCGGGGGACGCGCCCGACGCGTCGCCCCTCGTGCAGCACCTCGGACTGGTCGAGGGTGCCCACGACCGCCGGCACGCCGAGGAGCTCGCGCCGGCCGTCGCCGCGCTCGCCGCCGAGCACGGCCGCCCCGACCTCGTCGTCGTGGGCACCGGGCCCGGGCCGTTCACGGGGCTGCGGGTCGGACTCGTCACCGCGCGGACGCTGGCGCGCGGCTGGGGCGCCGCTCTGGCCGGCGTCCCCTCGCTCGACGCCGTCGCCCGGGTCGCGCTCGACGCGCACCCGGGTGCCACGGTCGTCGTCGCCACCGACGCGCGCCGCCGCGAGGTCTACCACGGGCGGTACCGGGCGGCCGGGCCGGACGAGGTTGAGGTGCTCGCCGGTCCCGCCGTGGCCGCGGGCGCGCAGGTCGGTGCCGATCTCGCGCCGGGCGTCGTCGTCGTGGGGGAGAAGGCCGACGAGGTCACCGGGGGCGACCGGCAGGCCGACGTCCCCACCCCCGACCCGGCCGCGTTCCCGCGCGCGCTCGCCCGGCTCGCCCTCGTGCGCCGCGCCGCCGGCGCGAGCCTCCCCACCGAGCCGCTCTACCTGCGCAGGCCCGACGCCGCCGTCCCCGCCCAGGTGGCGCCGTGAGCTATCGGCTGCGCCCGCTGCGCCCCTCGGACGTGCGCCGGGTCGCGGAGCTGGAGCCGGTGCTCTTCGGCCCCGACGACTGGTCGGCCTCCGTCTACCGCACCGAGCTCGAGCTCGTGGGGCGCACCTACCTCGCCGTCGTCGACGAGGAGGACCGGCTCGTCGGCTGGGCGGGCACGGCCGCGGGTGAGGAGGTCCAGGTGATGACGATCGGGATCGACCCGGACCACCGGCGCCGAGGCCTGGCGACCCGATTGATGGACGAGCTCGTCGACCGCGCGCGGCGTGACGGATCACGCAGCATGCTGCTCGAGGTGCGGGCCGACGACCCCGGCGCCCGCGCCCTGTACGCGCGTCGGGGCTTCGAGGAGATCGGGATCCGGCCGCGGTACTACCAGCGCTCGGGCCGCGACGCGGTCGTCATGCGGCTCGATCTCACAGCCCCCGAGGACGCCGGGAACACCGAGAAGGAATAGCGCACGAAAGGCGCACGAAAATACGCACGACAATTGTTCTTGACCGTGTCGAGAGGCTCCGGAAAGACAATCTCGGGACGATTCGTCTCGCATTCGGCGGGTGCCCGGATCGACCGATCTGCGGGGGTTAGGATCGGCCCGTGACCACCACTGCAGCGCCATCGAGGGCGCAGACGGTACGGAGGACGACGGTCGCGCTCAAGGCTTCGATGGCCGTCACGGGTGTGATCTTCGTGCTCTTCGTCCTGTCCCACATGTACGGCAACCTCAAGATGTTCCAGGGCGCCGAGGCGTTCGACGGATATGCGCACTGGCTCCGCGAGGCGTTCTACCCGATGCTGCCGCACCAGGGGATGCTGTGGATCATGCGGGTCGTGCTGCTCGCCTCGCTGGTGATCCACGCGGGCGCGGCGTTCACGCTGTGGAAGAGGGCCAAGGGCGCCCGCACCACGCGGTACGTCAAGAGGCGGTCGCTGCAGCAGAGCTATGCGTCGCGCACGATGCGGTGGGGCGGCGTCATCATCCTCGCCTTCCTCGTCTTCCACATCCTGCAGTTCACCACGATGACCATCGAGGTCGGCGGCTCGTTCGACAGCCCCTACGCCCGCATGGTCGAGGCGTTCCAGCCGGAGCACTGGTGGGTGTTCGCGATCTACCTCGTCGCGATCGTCCTCCTCGCGTTCCACGTGCGGCACGGCGTGTGGTCGGCGCTCGCCACGCTCGGACTGTCGACGAAGCGGCGCGAGGCGGCCTTCAACGGCCTGGCGATCGTCGTCGCCCTCCTGCTCCTCGTCGGGTTCATGGCGGGCCCGACGGCCATCCTCCTCGGCATCGTGAATTGAGGCGCCCCAGATGACTGCACTGATCCAGGACCTGTACCGCGAGGGCGCTCCGGTCGCGGACACCAAGGCGCCCGTGGGCCCCCTCGCCGAGCGGTGGGAGAAGCGCCAGTTCGGCGCCAAGCTCGTCAACCCGGCCAACCGCCGGAAGATCTCGGTCATCGTGGTCGGCACCGGGCTGGCCGGCGGCTCGGCGGCGGCGACGCTCGGCGAGGCCGGGTACCAGGTCAAGGCGTTCTGCTACCAGGACTCCCCGCGCCGGGCGCACTCGATCGCCGCGCAGGGCGGCATCAACGCCGCGAAGAACTACAAGAACGACGGCGACTCCGTCTACCGGCTGTTCTACGACACGGTCAAGGGCGGCGACTTCCGCTCGCGCGAGTCCAACGTCTACCGGCTGGCCGAGGTCTCCAAGCAGATCATCGACCAGTGCGTCGCCCAGGGCGTCCCCTTCGCCCGCGAGTACGGCGGCCTCCTCGACAACCGCTCCTTCGGCGGCGTGCAGGTCTCGCGGACCTTCTACGCGCGCGGCCAGACGGGCCAGCAGCTGCTCATCGGCGCCTACCAGGCCCTCGAGCGACAGATCGGCGCCGGCACGGTGCAGATGAACACCCGGCACGAGATGCTCGAGCTCGTCGTCGTCGAGGGTCGTGCCCGCGGGATCATCGTGCGCGACATGGTCACCGGCGAGATCGAGACCCACCTCGCCGACGCCGTCGTGCTCGCCTCGGGCGGCTACGGCAACGTCTTCTTCCTGTCGACCAACGCGATGGGCTGCAACGTCACCGCCACCTGGCGCGCGCACAAGAAGGGCGCCTACTTCGGCAACCCCTGCTACACGCAGATCCACCCCACGTGCATCCCGCAGGCGGGCGACTACCAGTCCAAGCTCACGCTGATGAGCGAGTCGCTGCGCAACGACGGCCGCATCTGGGTGCCGAAGAGCGCCGACGACTGCACGAAGGACCCGCGCGAGATCCCCGAGGGGGACCGCGACTACTACCTCGAGCGGATCTACCCCTCGTTCGGCAACCTCGTGCCGCGTGACATCGCCTCGCGACAGGCGAAGAACATGTGCGACGACGGGCGGGGGGTGGGCCCCGAGGTCGACGGTGTGCGGCGCGGCGTGTACCTCGACTTCGCCGAGGCCATCGGGCGGATGGGCCGCGGGGCGGTCGAGGCCAAGTACGGCAACCTCTTCGACATGTACGAGCGCATCACGGGGGAGAACCCCTACGAGGTGCCGATGCGCATCTACCCGGCCGTGCACTACACGATGGGCGGGCTGTGGGTCGACTACGACCTCCAGTCCTCGATCCCGGGCCTGTTCGTGGCCGGCGAGGCCAACTTCTCCGACCACGGGGCCAACCGGCTGGGCGCGTCGGCGCTCATGCAGGGCCTTGCGGACGGCTACTTCGTGCTGCCCAACACGATCAACGACTACCTGGCGGACAACCACGGCTCGCCGGTGGCGCCGGACCACCCGGACGTCGTCGCCGCGGCCGACCAGGTGCGCGAGCGCGTGGAGCACTTCCTGTCCAACGACGGGACGCGCTCCGTGGACTCCTTCCACAAGGAGCTCGGCTCGATCATGTGGGAGTACTGCGGGATGGAGCGCACCGAGGAGGGCCTGCGGACCGCGATCGAGAAGATCCGGGCGTTGCGCGAGGAGTTCTGGCGCGACGTCAAGGTGACCGGCACGAACGAGGAGCTCAACCAGAGCCTCGAGAAGGCCGGCCGCGTGGCCGACTTCTTCGAGCTGGGCGAGCTCATGTGCATCGACGCCCTGCACCGCAGGGAGTCGTGCGGCGGGCACTTCCGTGCCGAGTCGCAGACCGAGGAGGGGGAGGCCCTGCGGCACGACGACGAGTTCGCGTACGTCGCCGCCTGGGAGCACGGCGCCGACGGCGTCCCGGTGCTCCACAAGGAGGACCTCACCTACGAGTACGTCGAGATGAAGCAGCGGAGCTACAAGTGAAGATCACCATCAACGCGTGGCGTCAGTCCGGGCCCGAGGCGAAGGGGTCGATGCACTCCTACCGGCTCGACGACGTCTCCGAGCACATGTCCTTCCTCGAGATGCTCGACGTCCTCAACGAGCAGCTCTTCGCCGCCGGCGAGGACCCGATCGCGTTCGACCACGACTGCCGCGAGGGCATCTGCGGCGCGTGCGGCATCGTCATCGACGGCGTGGCCCACGGGCCCGAGGTGACGACCACCTGCCAGCTGCACATGCGGTCCTTCAAGGACGGCGACTCCATCACGATCGAGCCGTGGCGCGCCGACGCCTTCCCGGTGGTCAAGGACCTCGTGGTGGACCGCGGCGCCTTCGACCGCATCATCGCGGCCGGCGGGTACGTGTCCGTCAACACGGGCGCCGCCCCGGACGCGCACGCCACCCCGGTGCCGAAGAACGACGCGGACCGCGCGTTCGAGGCCGCCGCCTGCATCGGGTGCGGCGCGTGCGTGGCGGCCTGCCCCAACGCCTCGGGGATGCTCTTCCTCGGCGCGAAGGTCACGCACCTCGGGATGCTGCCGCAGGGCCAGCCCGAGCGACAGGCCCGCGTGGTCGACATGCTCGCCCAGCACGACGCCGAGGGCTTCGGCGGGTGCACGAACATCGGCGAGTGCGCTGCCGTGTGCCCCAAGGAGATCCCGCTCGACGTCATCTCCCAGCTCAACTCCGACCTCGGCCGCGCCGCGGTCGGCGGGCGCGCCTCGTCCTGATCGCGCGGCGCTCGCCGGTGGGCGCGCCTCGTCCTGACCGCGGCTACGACCTGACCGGCACGTACATGACGACGTGCAGGTCGACCGCGTCGGCGGGCACGAGCCGGTGGTGCTCGAACTCGAGCAGCCCGAGCTCTCGGTGCCGGAACGTGCGCGTGCGCGACTCGAACCGGGAGACGGCCATCTCGGCGGAGTGGGTGCGGAACTCCTCGCTCGCCGCCGACAGCCGGTCGACGACGGCCCTGTGCTCCGCGCCCGCCAGGCGGACGCCGGACTCCGCCCGGAACTCGGCGAGGAACCGCCGGCTGTCCTGCTCCCAGTCGGGGAGCATCTCCCGCAGGTCTGGGTCCGTGTAGACGAGCCAGAGCAGGTTCCGGTCGGCCGGGTCCACGTCCGCGATGCGCGGGTAGAGCCACGCGTAGCCCGCGTTCCAGGCGACGATCGCCCAGTCCGTCGTCACGACGAAGGCGGGGAAGTCGAGCGCGTCGACGAGCCGGCTCAGGTGGGCCGGGACGGCCTCGCGGCGCACCTGCGGGACGGCGACCTCCTGCTCGGCGAGACCGAGGACGTAGGCGGTCTCGTCGTCGGTGAGGCGCAGGACGCGGGCCACGGCGAGGAGGACCTGGCGCGAGACGTTGGTGTCGCGCCCCTGCTCGAGCCACGTGTACCAGCTGGCGCTCACGCCGGACAGGGTGGCGACCTCCTCGCGGCTGAGGCCCGCGCCGCCGCGGCGGGGCGGGGTCGGGAGGCCGAGCGCGGCACGGTCGGACGCGAGGCGCCGGACCCGGAGGAAGTCGCCCAGCTCGACGCGCCGGGGAGTGCGCGGACGGATCACCCGGAGATGGTACTGCGAGTACCGGTACCACCCGCATCCGGCTCTCGGCCCCGGATCGTCCGGTCGGCCGGCCGGGGCGGGGGAGGATGGGTGGATGCCCGCGTACCGCTCCCGCACCGTCACCCACGGCCGCAACATGGCCGGCGCCCGCGCCCTCATGCGCGCCTCCGGCGTGGCCGGCGGCGACATCGGCCGCAAGCCGGTGATCGCCGTGGCGAACTCCTTCACCGAGTTCGTCCCCGGCCACACCCACCTCGCCCCGGTCGGCCGGATCGTCTCCGAGGCCATCCAGGAGGCCGGCGGCATCGCCCGCGAGTTCAACACGATCGCGGTGGACGACGGCATCGCCATGGGGCACGACGGCATGCTCTACTCCCTGCCCTCGCGCGACCTCATCGCCGACTCGGTGGAGTACATGGTCAACGCGCACTGCGCGGACGCGCTCGTGTGCATCTCGAACTGCGACAAGATCACGCCCGGGATGCTGCTCGCCGCGCTGCGGCTCAACGTGCCCACGGTGTTCGTCTCGGGCGGGCCGATGGAGTCCGGCCGGGCCACGCTCGTCGACGGCACGGTGCGCACCCTCGACCTCGTCGACGCGATGTCCGAGGCCGTCAACGAGAGTGTGTCCGACGCCGACCTCATGCGCATCGAGGAGGCGGCCTGCCCCACGTGCGGCTCGTGCTCCGGCATGTTCACCGCGAACTCGATGAACTGCCTGACCGAGGCGATCGGCCTCTCGCTGCCCGGGAACGGCTCGGTCCTCGCCACCCACACCGCCCGTCGCGCGCTGTACGAGAAGGCCGGCTCGCTCGTCGTCGACATCACGCGCCGGTACTACGAGGACGACGACGACACCGTCCTCCCGCTGAGCATCGCGACGCCTGCGGCGTTCGGGAACGCGATGGCGCTCGACATCGCGATGGGCGGCTCGACCAACACGATCCTCCACCTGCTCGCGGCGGCGAGCGAGGCCGGGGTCGCGTTCGGGCTCGAGGAGATCGACGAGGTCTCGCGCCGCGTGCCGTGCCTGGCGAAGGTCGCCCCCAACGTCGCCGAGGGCCGGACCTACTACATGGAGGACGTCCACCGCGCCGGCGGCATCCCCGCCCTGCTGGGCGAGCTGCGCCGCGCCGGGCTGCTCGACGAGGACGTCCACACGGTGCACGCGCAGACGCTCGGCGCCTGGCTCGACGAGTGGGACGTGCGCAGCGGGCGCGCGACGGACGAGGCCGTCGAGCTGTGGCACGCCGCCCCCGGCGGGCGACGCTCCTCGACGGCGTTCTCCCAGTCCGAGCGCTGGGCCGGGCTCGACCTCGACGACACCCACGGCTGCATCCGCTCCTTCGCGCACGCCTACTCCAAGGACGGCGGCCTCGGCGTCCTGCGCGGCAACATCGCCCCCGACGGCGCCGTCGTCAAGACGGCAGGCGTCGACGAGTCGATCTGGACGTTCACCGGGCCCGCAGTGGTCTGCGAGTCGCAGGAGGAGGCCGTGCAGCGGATCCTCGGCAAGGAGGTGAGCGAGGGCGACGTCGTCGTCATCCGGTACGAAGGACCCAAGGGCGGACCGGGGATGCAGGAGATGCTCTACCCGACCTCCTACCTCAAGGGGCTCGGCCTCGGGAAGGCGTGCGCGCTCATCACCGACGGGCGGTTCTCCGGCGGCACCTCGGGGCTGTCGATCGGGCACGTCTCGCCCGAGGCAGCGGCAGGCGGCACGATCGCGCTCGTCGAGGAGGGGGACACGATCACCATCGACATCCCCCGGCGCAGCATGCGGCTCGAGGTCCCGGACGACGAGCTCGAGCGGCGTCGGGCGGCCCTCGAGGAGGGCGGAGGCTACCGGCCGCGGGAGCCGCGGCCCAGGAAGGTCACCCCGGCGCTCCGGGCCTATGCGGCGTTCGCCCAGTCCGCCGACAAGGGGGCGGTCCGGCTCGTCCCGGAGACCGTCTGAGCCGGAACCGCGCCGCGCGTACCATCCTCGGGTGACCTCACCGCTCGTCCTCGGCATCGAGACCTCCTGCGACGAGACCGGCGTGGCGCTGGTCCGGGGCACGGAGCTGCTCACCGACGTCACGGCGTCGTCGATGGACGACCACGCGAGGTTCGGCGGGATCATCCCGGAGATCGCGTCGCGCGCCCACCTCGAGGCGTTCGGGCCCACGCTCGACGCGGCCCTCGAGCGCGCGGAGGTCGACCTCACGGACGTCGACGCCGTCGCGGTGACGGCGGGCCCCGGGCTCGTCGGTTCGCTCACGGTGGGGGTGGCGGCGGCGAAGGCGCTCGCGCTGTCGATCGACCGGCCGCTCCTCGGCGTCAACCACGTCATCGGGCACGCGGCCGTCGACGCCCTCGTGCACGGGCCCGTCCCCGCCCGGTCGGTGGCGCTCGTCGTCTCCGGCGGGCACACGACCCTGCTCGCCGTCGGGGACGACATCACCGACGTCACGCTGCTCGGCGAGACCCTCGACGACGCCGCCGGCGAGGCCTTCGACAAGGTGGGTCGCCTGCTCGGCCTGCCGTACCCGGGCGGCCCGCACGTCGACCGGCTGGCCGCCACCGGCGACCGGGAGGCGATCCGCTACCCGCGGGGCCTGACCGCGCCGAAGGACCGCGAGCGGCACGCGTACAACTTCTCGTTCTCCGGCCTCAAGACCGCGGTCGCCCGCGACCTCGAGGCCCGGACGGCGCGCGGGGAGGAGATCCCGGCGGCGGACGTCGCGGCCGGCTTCTCCGAGGCGGTCGCCGACGTCCTCGTCACCAAGGCGCTCCGGGCGTGCGCGGACAGGGGGGCGGAGGTCCTCGTCGTCGGAGGGGGATTCTCCGCCAACTCCCGGCTGCGCGAGCTGCTCGCCGAGCGCGGGGCGGAGGCCGGGGTCGACGTGCGGATCCCGCCGATCAGGTTCTGCACCGACAACGGTGCGATGATCGCCGCGCTGGGGAGCGCGGTCGTCGAGGCGGGTCTTCCGGCGTCGGACCTGGACTTCGGTGCCGACTCCGCGATGCCGACGACCAGCGTGCTCGTCTGACGGGAGGGAACCTCAGCCCGTCAGCCCGTCAGCCCGTCAGCTCGTCAGCTCGTCAGCTCGTCAGCCCGTCAGCTCGCCGGCGAGCCGCAGCGCGACGCCGTCCCACCCGTCCGCCTCCGCCCAGGCCCGCTGACGCTCGTAGGACGCGCCGCGCCCCAGGATGTCCTCGACGAGCGCGAGCTCCGGCGCGCAGCCGAGGCGGTGCGCGGCCGGCGCGAGCTCGGTGAGTAGCGCGCGGACCGAGTCCCGCGCGTCGAGCGAGCCGCCGGAGCTGTCGGTGACGAAGTCGGTGTCGAGGCCGAAGCGCGCCGCGCGCCAGCGGTTCTCGGCCGTCAGCCAGCGGGGGAGCGCGGCGGGCTCCTCGCCGTCGTCGATGGCCTGGGAGACCGCGTCCACCAGGCAGACGTTGAGCGCGGTGAGGGCGGTGACCTCGGCGAGGGTCGGCGGTGAGTCGCAGATGCGGGACTCGACCGTGCCGAACTGCGTGGGCCGTACGTCCCAGCGCGTCTCGTTGCGCCGCGCGATGACGTCGGACGCGACGAGCTGCTCGACCACCCGCTCGTAGTCCTCCCACGTGCGCATGACGTCCGGGAGGCCCGCCGTGGGGAGCTGCTGGAACATCATCGTGCGGTTGGAGGCGTAGCCGGTGTCGGTGCCGCGCCATACGGGGGAGGCGGCCGAGAGGGCGAGGAGGGTGCCGATCCGGTCGAGGACGCCGCGCATGATCGGGAGCGCCTTCTCCCGCCGCTCGACCCCGACGTGCACGTGCAGCCCGTAGATGAGCATCTCGCGGCCCCACCACCCGGTGCGCCTGAGCAGCCGCTCGTAGCCCGTGGTCGTCGGCTGGGCCTGGGGGTCCGCCGTCGGGTGGGTGCCGCCGCCGGCGAGGACGAGCCCGCGCCGCCCGGCCGCCTCCGTGAGCTCGGCGAGGACGTCGCGGACCTCCGTGAGCGCGGAGGCGACGGAGTCGTGCACGCCCGTGACGATCTCGACCGTGTTGGCGAGCAGCTCGTGCGCGAGGCGCGGGTGCGGTGCTCCGCCGGGCGCCCGCAGGTCGTCGATGAGCTCGAGCCCGTCGCTGCGCAGCTCGCCCGTGCCCGCGTCGAGCACCTGGAGCTCCCACTCGACGCCGAGGGTCGAGCGCTCCGACGATCCGAACTCGACAGGCACGGCGACATTGTGCACCGGTGCTCGGCCCGTGCGCGTGCGCCGGAGGGGCCGTCCCGGATCGTGTCAGCGCGGGACGGTGATGACGCCGGGGGTCTCAGACCGCGTCGGTCGATGCGGCGCCGGTGGCGTCCGGCGCGGCGCCGGCCCCGACCGGCTCGACCAGGAGCGCCACGTGGCGGCCCTGCGCGCGCGTGAGGACGAGGGTCGCCCGGTTCGGGCCCGTGAGGCGCAGCCGACGGCGGACGTCCTCGACCTTGATCCCGGAGCCGCGCTGCTTGATGGTCAGATCCCCGATCTCGCGGGCCGCAAGGGCGCGGGCCAGGCCCTTCGCGCCGGCGCCGACCTGCTCGAGGACCCGGTAGGAGCGGGCGAACGGGGAACCGGCGTGCTCGTCGGAGGTGAGGTACGCGATCCGCTCGGAGACGACGCCTGCTCCGAGCCGGCGGCCGAGCTCGGCGACGAGACCGGCGCGGATGACGGCGCCGTCGGGCTCGTGCAGGTAGGCCCCGAGCGGCGCGACCGGCGCCTCCTCGTGCGGGGCGGACGGGGGCCGGGGCCCGCCCTCCTCGGGTGCGAGCAGGTGCGGCTGCTCGTCGGTCAGCACGAGGGCGGAACGGCCGGGGCCCTCCGGGGCTGCGTCGCCGAACCACAGGGCGGCCTCGACCACCTCGCGGTCGACGGACACCCACTGCGCGTGCGCGTCGTCGGGGACGTGGTCGAGGTCGATACCGGGTGCGACCTTGATGCCGGCCGCGCGCACGGACCGGGCGCGGGCGACGACGGCGGACAGCGGCGGTCCCCAGCTCTCGGGGTCCGTCAGGCGACGACCGGCCGCGTCGCGCCGGGCGGGGTCGGCCCACAGGGCGTCCGCGCCGACGTCGGGCAGGTCGATCTCGAGGGCGTCCCCCTCGCGGACCTCGGCGCCGTCGAAGGGCTCGAGGTTCGCCCGGGCGAACGTCGCGGTGACGGGGTCCCGCTCGACGGCGACGACCGGCGTGCCGAGGCCCGCGATCGCGAGCGAGTCCAGGCCGAGCCCGCAGCCGAGGTCCGCGACGAGACCGACACCGGCGCGGCGGAAGCGGTGCGCGTGGTGCGCGGCGACGACGGTGCGGGTCGCCTGCTCGAGGCCGGTGCGCGTGAGGAGCAGGAGGTCGGCGACGGGGCCGAGGCGGTCGGCGGCCTCGGCGCGCAGGGCGAGCTGGGTGAGGGCGGCGGCGGCGAGGTCGGGGGCCATGCCGTGGGCGCGCAGCCGTGAGTTCATGTGGTCGGCGGTCGCCGCGGAGTAGGGCGGCAGCGCCGCGAGCATCGCGCGGCCCTCGGTCGAGGCGAGGGTGCGTGCGGTCTCGAGCTCCATCCGGTCATGGTCGCAGAGGGTGCCGCCGGCCGACGCCCGCTCACGGTTGGCACTCTGATTGCGCGAGTGCTAACCGGCGACCTAGTCTGGGCACTGACGGACTCACCACGCGCCCGACCCCCGCGACGGCGGGAGCGAGGCTGAGGACGACAGTCAGAGATCCATTCCATACGTAGGAAGGGGAGGTCCGCAGTGTCGGTCTCCATCAAGCCGCTCGAGGACCGCGTGGTCGTCCAGACCCTCGAGGCCGAGCAGACCACCGCGTCCGGTCTCGTCATCCCGGACACCGCCAAGGAGAAGCCCCAGGAGGGCACCGTCGTCGCGGTCGGCCCCGGCCGTGTCGACGACAACGGCCAGCGCGTGCCGATGGACGTCGCCGTGGGCGACGTCGTGCTCTACAGCAAGTACGGCGGCACCGAGGTCAAGTACGCGGGCGAGGAGTACCTCGTGCTGTCGGCCCGCGACCTGCTCGCGGTGGTCGACCGCTGACCAGCGTCACCAGCACCGCGAAGGGCCCCGCGACCATGTCGGTCGCGGGGCCCTTCCGTGTCTGCGGGAAGTTCGGTGCGTCGGGCGGTCGTCGGCGGGTCGGTCCGGATTTGGCTGGTCGGCCCGGGTTGGTCAGCCCGCCTTCGGTGTCGCGCGCCGACGCTCGCTGCGGTAGACCGCCGCGCGCTCGTCCTCGCTCATCCCGCCCCAGACCCCGTACGGCTCGCGAACCGTCAGGGCGTGGTCCCGGCACTGCTCGATGACGGGGCACCGGGAGCAGATGGCCTTGGCCGCGTCGTCACGCCGGCGGCGGACCCCGCCACGTTCGCCCTCGGGGTGGAAGAACTGCTCCGGGTCCACCTGGCGGCACGAGCCGTCGGCCTGCCAGCTCCAGACGTCCAGGAGCGGGCCGGGAAGGCGGGACAGCTCGGCCATGGGGGCCTCCTCAGAAGTTCACCGTGGTCCGGACCGGGATCCGGCGCAGACCATTCATCAACAGGTTATTGCTTGCGCGAAAGTTGGGCAAGGGGGTGCGTGGCGGCACACCGTGTCGTCGGCGCTGTGTGTCCCCTGTTGCGCGTGCACCGGATCTGCATAGGTTGGACGTCTACGGATTGCCGACCCGGCCCGACCGACGGAGGATGGAGCATGGCTGCTCGCCAGGGAACCGACGGGGTCGCGCGCGGCGGAGCCATGGGTGAGCTGGCGGACGCGGTCGAGCAGATCGACGGCACGTACATCGACGGGTCCGTGCCGGTCCAGCCCGGCGCCGCCGTCGTGGGCGGATCCCATAACGGACATGACGCTGTTCGCGATCTCACCGGCGAGCGTGTGCGGGTAGGTCTCGACGGCGGAGAAAGCAACGACGCGGGGTCGAACGGTGTCGATCGAGACGTCGCAGCGTCCGACGACGAGCGGCCTGCCGGCGGGGCCGACGACGGCGCCGATGCCGATCCCGATGCCGGTGCCGATGCCGGTGCGGGTGCGGGTGCGTCGCCCCGGGGCCGTACGCGCCCGGACTCGGGCGCCCGGTTCGACGTCGCGCGCGTCATGCACGGGGAGGCGCCGCTGACCGTCGGTGCGCTGGCCGAGCGGCTCGGCATCGCGACCTCGACGCTGCGCAGCTGGGACCGGCGCTACGGTCTCGGGCCGAGCGACCACCGCGCGGGGGACCGCCGTCGATACGGGCCGGCCGACGTCGTGCGCCTGGAGCGGATGCGGGCACTCACGCTCTCCGGGGTGAGCCCGTCCGACGCCGCTCGGGCGGTCACGCAGCGCCCGACCGGCCACGGCGAGGTCATGCCCGTCGCCAGCACGGCAACCAGTCTCGACGTCCAGTCCCTCGGCGCCGCGGCCGCGGCCGGCGACGTCAACGACGTGCGGCTCGCGATCTCGCGGCACGTCGACGCCCACGGGTGGAGCTCGACCTGGATGCGGCTGCTTGCTCCGACCTGCGACCTGCTCGCCGTCGGCGCGGAGCCGCAGGCTCCGGGCAGCGACGGCATCACGGTGCTCACGGGCTGCGCCCTCGAGGTCGTGCGCACGGACGTCCTGGCGCACGACGTCGAGGATCGCGTGCGGGTCGTCGTGCACACGACTCCCAAGCACGTCCTCGCCGCGCACGTGTTCGCCGGCGCGATGGGGGAGCGCGGGATCTCGAGCCTCCTGCGCCGGGTCGGTCGGCACCGCGTGCCCACGGAGGCGCTCGCCGACCTCACGGTCCGGGAGCCGGGGGTGACCGTCGTCGTCGGATTCGGACGTGCCGCGAGCGTGCGAGCCCTGGCGAGGTCGCGACGTGACCGCCGGCCCGAGGTCGTGCTCGTCGGCCCCGGTCTTCCGCGCCGCGTTCCGCCCGAGGCGATACTTGCCTCCGACCTCCCGTCCGCGGTGTCCACGGTCACTGCGCTGCTCGAGGACGCGGATCTAGCATGAGGGGATGACGGAGACCCCCGCACACGACCCGTTCGCGCTGGTCGGACTCACCTATGACGACGTGCTTCTCCTGCCGGGGGCCACGGACGTCATTCCCTCCGAGGTGACGACCGGCGCCCGACTCACGCGCGAGATCGAGCTGCGGATCCCGCTGGTGAGCGCGGCGATGGACACGGTGACCGAGGCGCGCATGGCGATCGCGATGGCGCGACAGGGCGGGCTGGGCATCCTCCACCGCAACCTCTCCATCGAGGACCAGGCGCAGCAGGTCACGGTCGTCAAGCGCTCCGAGTCGGGGATGATCACGGACCCCGTGACCATCGGCCCGGACGCCACGCTCGCGGAGCTCGACGAGCTGTGCGCCCAGTACCGGATCTCCGGGCTGCCCGTGGTCGACGGCGACGGCGTGCTGCTCGGCATCATCACGAACCGCGACCTGCGGTTCGTCCCCGGCGCCGAGATGGCGACGCGCACCGTCCGCTCCGCGATGACGCCGATGCCCCTCGTGACGGCCCCGGTCGGGATCAGCAACGACGACGCCGCCAAGCTCCTTGCCGACAACAAGATCGAGAAGCTCCCCCTCGTCGACGACGGCGGCCACCTCCGCGGTCTCATCACCGTCAAGGACTTCGTCAAGTCCGAGCAGTACCCGCAGGCGACGAAGGACGCCGACGGGCGGCTGCGCGTGGGCGCGGCGATCGGCTACTGGGGCGACGCGTGGGAGCGTGCGACCGCGCTCGCGGACGCGGGTGTCGACGTCCTCGTGGCCGACACCGCGAACGGCGAGGCCCGCCTGCTCCTCGACATGGTGCGGAAGCTGAAGAAGGACCCGGCCTTCGCCCACGTCCAGATCATCGGCGGCAACGTGGCGACCCGTGAGGGCGCGCAGGCCCTCGTCGACGCCGGCGTGGACGCCGTCAAGGTCGGCGTCGGGCCGGGGTCGATCTGCACGACGCGCGTGGTCGCCGGAGTCGGCGTCCCGCAGGTCACGGCCATCCACATGGCGGTCCAGGCCTGCCGGCCGGCCGGCATCCCCGTCATCGGCGACGGTGGGCTCCAGCACTCCGGCGACATCGCCAAGGCGCTCGTCGCCGGGGCCGACACGGTCATGCTCGGCTCGCTCCTCGCCGGTTGCGAGGAGTCCCCGGGCGACCTCGTGTTCGTCAACGGCAAGCAGTACAAGCACTACCGCGGCATGGGCTCGCTCGGTGCGATGGCCTCCCGCGGTCGGGTGTCCTACTCGAAGGACCGGTACTTCCAGGCCGACGTCAGCACGGACGACAAGATCGTCCCCGAGGGCATCGAGGGGCAGGTGCCCTACCGGGGCCCGCTGTCCGCCGTCGCGCACCAGCTCGTCGGGGGGCTGCACCAGTCGATGTTCTACGTCGGGGCGCGCACGACCGAGGAGCTCAAGGAGCGCGGCAAGTTCATCCGCATCACGCCGGCGGGTCTCAAGGAGTCGCACCCGCACGACGTGCGGATGATCGCCGAGGCGCCGAACTACTCGACGCGCTGATCGGAGCTGTCCGGTCGGTCGTCCCGCCGAACGGCGAGCAGGTAGGCCGGCACGCGGGTAGATAGCCGGTGTGGCAGGCGGGAACGCAACCGGGCCGGCACGCGCTGACCAGGTCGGTCAGGCATCGGGTGATCTGGATGACGAGCTCGGTCAGTCACCGGGCTGATCCGGATCCGGAGGGTCGCCGCCCGACGGCCCGCCTGTCGAGGATCCCGTGTCGGTCCGCGAGGGTCGGTCGTCCGGCCGGCGGACGCGCTCGGCCACTCGCTGCCTGAGCGCCTCGTACCGCTCCCGGGTCATCTCGGGTGGTGGCGTGGCCGGCCGCCGGTAGGGGAACGGTGACCGCGACCGCCGGTACCGGTGCCCCGTGGGCGTGCGGATCTCGGCGCTCTCGCCCGCCTCGTCGACCTCGTGGCGCCATCCGGGCCTGTTCTTCAGGTAGTTGTGCTCCGCGCACAGCCCGGTGCCGTTGGCGGCGCTCGTCGCCCCGCCCCTCGCGTGCTCGATCACGTGGTCGACGTGCTGGATGGGGGCATTGCAGAAGGGTTCGGTGCACAGGTCGTCGCGCATGAGGATGAGGCGCCGGAGCCCGCCCTCGAACGTGCGACCCTGGGACTCCAGGGACACGACGCCGCCCGTGGCCGGATCGGTCCAGAGACGACGGAACCAGACCCGACCCGCCTCGCGCACATGGTCCCGCGCCGCTTGTGCCGGCAGCGGCCCCTGGCCGGGCAGCCAGGCCGACTCCCGTCCGCCGGCGAGAGTCTCGCCGGTCATGACGATCGTGAGATCGACGTCTCGTGGAGCGCTCGACGGCGTCCCGGTCACGTGCTCGACGAGCAGGTCCGCGGCGATCTGGCCCGGTGTGCGTCCGTCGGCGTCGCCGGCCGTGACGATGCTCGCGGCCTGCTTGAGCAGCGATGCGTGGACACGGACGGCCTCCGTCATCGGCAGGAGGGCCGTCACGCGGGCCATCGATCCGGTGGCCGGCCGGATGCTCACGTGGCGCTGGCGCTTCTCGCGCAGGCGGCGCAGCTCGGCGGCGTCCTCCTCGCGCTCCTGCGCGGCCTTGCGGGCGTGCCGCCGAACCTGCTTGTCGCCCCAGCCCGGCAGGTCGGGAGCGAGAGCGGCGTCGACCTCTCGGCGGTCCTCAGGAGTGAGGCCGGCCGTCTCCTGGGCGAGGATCGTGGCACGCCACTCGCTGACCAGCCCCTGGGACATGAGGTCGAGGGTGCGGGGGAGCTCGTGGACCAGCGCGCGTGCCAGCCCGAGGTGCTGGTCGCCCCTTCTGGGCGAGTCGTTGCGCGCCAGTGCGACCTCGGCCTTCAGGCCGCGTCCCCGCTCGTCCGCGGGAATGCCACGCATCTCCTCGTCCGCCTCGCGCCGCTCGGCGAGATCGGCCGACGCCACGGCCTGGCCGGCGGACGCGGCCGCCTTGAGCTCCTCGAGGAACCGGATCTGGTCCACCGCGTCGGCCTCGGAGTGGCGTTCGAGCCTGCCGATCGCATCCCGCAGCACACGGAGGTCGGCCAGGGTCGGCGGTGGCGGAGGTGTCGCGGTGAGCGCGGCGTCGTGCTCGTCCTGCTCCGTCGTCGTCATCGCCAGCCCCCCTCCGCGTCGTCGTCGGAATAGAACGCGTGTTCGATATGACTGCCACGCTACCTGCCGGGACCGACATCGAGAGCGGCCGATCCCGCGCCTGTGGATGCGACTTTCGCCGGTGGATGTGTGGTGACGGCGTGGCGAGAACCGCGCGGGGGAGCGCGGGACGGCGTGGCGGAGACCGCGGGGTGGAGCGCGGGATGACGCAGCGCCGGACGGCGGAGCGTGGGATGACGCAGCGCGCGACGCCGCGAGCGCACACTCGAGCAACGTGGCGCGGGACGGCGTGGCGCCACGATCGTCTCAACCGTCGGCGAGCGTGAGCGTGGCGCCCCGTGCGCGACCCGCGTGCGCCAGTTCCTCCCCGACCTCGTGCGCCGTCGCCGCCTCGCGATCGTCGAACCACTTGACGGACACCTTGTGCCCTCGGAGCCTCCACGTCCCGACGACGACGCCGTCGCGCACGACGAGGTCCGCACCCCTCGACACGGCGGCGCGATGCGCCGTCGGGACGATGCGCTCGTCGGCGGTGCCGGGTCCGAGCACCCATGAGTCGTGGGCCGGCAGCAGGCGCACGACGCCGGACGGCCGGGCTGAGCGGATCTCGTCGAGATCCGCAGGACGCACCCACGAGTCCACGCCGCGCACCGTGACCGGGACCACCTCCGCCGCATCCAGCCAGCGGCGGATCCGGCTGCGCGGCGCGCTCAATCCCTCTCCCAGCCAGTAGAGGAGGTTGGCCTCCGTCGCCGGGCCGTAGGCGGCGAGGTACAGCTCGACCGCGGCGCGACCGGCCGCGTCGATCGCCGCGTCGGAGTCGGCCCCGATGCCGGTCTCGTCGCCCGAATCCGGCGCGAGCCGGAACGTCGTCCGCCCGTCGCGAGTCGGCCCGAACGAGAGGTCGCCCCACCAGTGGAGCGGCTTGTACAGGGCGTCCGAGCCGCGCCCGTCGGCAGCCGGGACGAGGTGGGCGAGGGACGGGATGCCCCCGAGGTGCGTGGCGATCTCGTCGCGGCTCGCCGGTCCCTCGCTGAGCAGGTCGCGCACCGCGGACCTGAAGGGGGCCCAGTCGTCGAGCTCGAACCCCGCCTGACGCTGGTAGCGCGCCGACTCCCACACGCGCGTCGTCCGGCGCACCGTCAGGAGCACACGCGCCGCGCGAGGCTCCATGACGTATGCGCCGCCGCGGAAGGCGTAGGCGAGCACGAGCTCGTCGTCGTCGAGCGCCGGCCGGAGCATCCCGGGTCGCGGCGACGCCAGGCGCACGCCGACGGCCAGGTCGGCGCGATCCGCCGGCCAGCCGCGGAGGGCCACGACACGTCGTGCGACGTCGACGGCGTCCGACGCTCCCTCGGTGCTGAGTCCGTGCCGGTCGAGCCGCCAGGCGAGTGCCTGGCGGACGTCGAGCTCGATCGCGCGAGTCATCTCTGGGAGGCTCCCGCCGTCGCCGTCGCCGTCGCCGTCGCCGTCGCCGTCGCCGTCGCCGTCGCCGTCGCCGTCGCCGTCGCCGTCGCCGTCGCCGTCGTCGTCGTCGCCGTCGTCCCGTCCTCGCGCCCTAGGCCACCGGCTCGACCGGCCACGCCCGGGAGATGTGCGCGTCGGCGCGCCCCTTGCCGCGCAGGAACTCCTCGAAGTTCTCGGCCCACTCGGCGTGCCACGCGGCCTGCGACCGGTGCAGGTCGGCCGCCGCCATCTCCGCGACCTGGGGGTGCTTGGCGGTGAGCGCCTCGAGCACGGCAAGCGTGTGGGCGACGTCCCCGTCGGCCGTGTGCGCCGCGTCGTTCGCCGCCACGCCGTACGCCTCGCCCATGGCCTCGAGCGTCTTCTTGCCCTTCCTGAACCGCTCGACCTTCCGGTCGACCACCAGAGGGTCGACCACGGGGGAGACGTCCCGGCCGAGCCGGTCCTCGAGCGTGGCCAGACCGTGCCGGACGAGCTCGGCCCGCAGGATCGACAGGTCGTAGGTCGCGTTGAACGCCACGAGCACCGCACCGGAGCCCAGCGCCCCGGCGATCACCTGCGCGACCTCCTCGAGCACCTGCTCGGGCGGCGCGCCGTGCTCCCGCGCGTACTCGGTGGTGATGCCGTGCACCGCCGTCGCCTGCTCGGGGATCTCGATGCCGGGATCGGCGAGCCACGTCCTCGAGGTGCCGATCGAGCCGTCCGACTCGCGGACGACGAGCGCCGACGTCACGATGCGGTCGTGACCGACATCGATCCCCGTGGTCTCGGTGTCGAAGCCCAGCCACACGTCCTGCGTCCACCCGGTCATGGATCCTCCTGTCGTCCCGGCCACTGTCGCAGAGCACCCCGACATCGTGCAGGTAGCCTCCACATGTGAGCATCGAGATCGAGATCGGACGCGGTAAGCGGGCCCGCCGCGCATACTCCTTCGACGACGTCGCGGTCGTCCCCTCCCGTCGCACCCGGGACCCGGAGGACGTGTCGATCGCCTGGCAGATCGACGCCTATCACGTCGACATCCCTGTCCTCGCGGCGCCGATGGACTCGGTGATGTCTCCCGCGACGGCCGTCGCGCTCGGACGGTTCGGGGGGATCGGCGTCCTCGACCTCGAGGGCCTGTGGACGCGCTACGAGGACCCCGAGCCCCTGTACGCGGAGATCGCGGGGCTCGACGCCGACACAGCGATCACGCGCATGAAGGAGATCTACGCGGAGCCGATCAAGGCCGAGCTCATCACCTCGCGCCTGCAGGAGATCCGCGCGGCGGGCGTGACCGTGGCCGGCTCGCTGAGCCCGCAGCGCACCCAGGAGCACTGGCGCACCGTCGTCAGCGCCGGCGTCGACCTGTTCGTCATCCGCGGCACCACGGTCTCCGCCGAGCACGTCTCCTCCGCGGCCGAGCCCCTCAACCTCAAGCGGTTCATCTACGAGCTCGACGTGCCCGTGCTCGTCGGCGGCGCTGCCACCTACACCGCCGCGCTCCACCTCATGCGGACGGGCGCCGCGGGCGTCCTCGTCGGGTTCGGCGGCGGCGCCGCCTCGACGACCCGCCAGTCTCTCGGCATCCACGTGCCCATGGCCTCGGCCATCGCCGACGTCGCCGCCGCGCGCCGCGACTACCTCGACGAGTCCGGCGGGCGTTACGTCCACGTCGTCGCCGACGGCGGGGTCGGCCACTCGGGCAACCTCGTCAAGGCCGTGGCCTGCGGCGCCGACGCCGTCATGCTCGGCGCGGCGCTCGCCCGCGCCGAGGAGGCCCCCGGGCGCGGCTGGCACTGGGGCCCCGAGGCCTACCACCCCGACCTCCCGCGCGGATCGCGCGTCAAGGTCGGCACCGCCGGGACGCTCGAGGAGATCCTCCACGGCCCGTCCGACCGCGCGGACGGCACCGTCAACCTCATGGGCGCCCTGCGCCGCGCCATGGCCACGACCGGCTACTCCGACGTCAAGGAGTTCCAGCGGGTCGAGGTCGTCGTCTCGCCTTACCAGGCGTCCTGACCGGGGCGGCCCGCGCGTATCGACCCGTCGCGGCGCCAGGACACCCGTCGCGGCGCCAGGACACCCGTCCCGGCGCCGATCACCTGCGCGCACCGCGCGGGCGCGCCCTCGTCGTCGGGCACCCGCCTTTCTCCCGGGTGCGAGGATGGACCCGGACGGGCGCGCGGACGCGCCTGCGACCCGCGCAGCGAAAGGGATACGACGACGTGACTGAGTACCGGATCGAGCACGACACCATGGGGGAGGTCCGCGTCCCCGCGGACGCCCTGTACGCCGCGCAGACGCAGCGGGCCGTGGAGAACTTCCCGATCTCGGGCAAGACCCTCACGCCGCACCACATCCACGCCATCGGCCAGATCAAGCGCGCCGCGGCGATCGCGAACGCCGAGCTCGGTGTCATCGCCGAGGACGTCTCCGCCGCGATCGTCGCCGCCGCCGAGCAGGTCATCGCCGGCGAGCACGACGCCGAGTTCCCGATCGACGTGTTCCAGACCGGCTCCGGCACGAGCTCGAACATGAACACCAACGAGGTCATCGCGACGATCGCCTCGCGGGACTCGGGCCTCGCCGTGCACCCGAACGACCACGTCAACGCGTCGCAGTCGTCGAACGACACGTTCCCGTCGTCGATCCACATCGCCGCCGTCGGCCTGGCCACGGGCGAGCTCGTCCCGAACCTCACGGTCCTCGCCGAGTCCCTCGAGCGGAAGTCGCGCGAGTTCGCGGACATCGTCAAGTCCGGCCGCACCCACCTCATGGATGCCACCCCGATCACGCTCGGGCAGGAGTTCTCCGGCTACGCCCAGCAGATCCGCAACGGCATCGCCCGGATCGAGGCCACGCTCCCGCGCCTGGCCGAGCTGCCCCTGGGTGGCACCGCTGTCGGCACCGGCATCAACACCCCGGAGGGCTTCGCGCCGCGCGTCATCGGCCTCATCGCCGAGAACACCGGACTCCCGCTGACCGAGGCGCCCAACCACTTCGAGGCCCAGGCCGCCCTCGACGCCGCCGTCGAGACCTCGGGCGCCCTGCGCGCGACCGCCGTGTCGCTCACCAAGATCGCCAACGACCTGCGCTGGGGCGGCTCCGGCCCCCGCACCGGCCTCGGCGAGCTCCGCCTGCCCGACCTCCAGCCCGGCTCCTCGATCATGCCCGGCAAGGTCAACCCGGTCCTGCCCGAGGCCGCCGTCATGGTCGCCGCCCAGGTCATCGGCAACGACGCGGCCATCGCCTTCGCCGGCGCCCAGGGCAACTTCGACCTGCTCGTCATGCTGCCGGTGATGGCGCAGAACCTGCTCGAGTCGATGACGATCCTCGGCAACGTCTCGCGCGTGCTCGCCGAGCGGTGCGTCGACGGGCTCGAGGCCGACGAGGAGCGCTGCCTGCGCCTCGCCGAGTCGTCGCCGTCGATCGTCACCCCGCTCAACCGGGTCATCGGTTACGAGGCGGCCGCGGCGATCGCCAAGCACTCGGTGAAGGCCGATCTGACGATCCGTGAGGCCGTCGTCGACCTCGGATACCTCGAGCGCGGCGAGATCACCGAGGCCCAGCTCGACGAGCTTCTCGACGTCCGCTCGATGATGGGCCCGAACAAGGCCTGAGCGGCGGTCGGTGGTCGCCGGTCGGTGGTCGCCGGGTGTTCGTCGTCGGGCGTCGCTCGTGGAGCCGTGGTCGAGAGTGCGGTTCAGAGATCTCTGAGCCGCACTCTCGACCACTGTCGGACCTCAGGCCCGACGACGACGAACCTCATGCCCGACGACGACGAACCTCAGGCCCGACGACGAACCGCAATCTCGGCGGGCCCCAACCGCAATCTCGGCGTGCACCAACCGCAATCTCGACGTGCACCAACCGCAATCTCGACGTGCACCAACCGCAATCTCGACGACGGAGACCGGGCCCGACGACGAGCCTCAGGCGCCGCTGACCTCGATCGTCTGGCGCGCGATGGCCAGCTCCTCGTTGGTCGGCACGACGAGCACGGTGACGGCCGACCCCGGCGCGCTGATCACGCGCGGCTCGCTCGAGCGCGCGGTGTTGGCGGCGTCGTCGAGCTCGATCCCGAGGAAGCCGAGGGGGGCGAGAACCTCGGCGCGGATCAGCGCGTCGTTCTCGCCCACGCCGGCGGTGAACGTCACCGCGTCGAGCCCACCCATGACGGCCGCGTAGGAGCCGACGTACTTCCGCAGCCGGTGCCCGTACACGTCGAGCGCGAGGCGGGCGTCGGCGTCGCCGGCACCGGCCAGCTCGCGGACCTCACGCATGTCGTTGTGGCCGGTCAGGCCCTTGAGGCCGGACCGCTTGTTGAGCAGGTCGTCGATCTCGTCGACCCCGAGCCCGCCGACCCGGCGCAGGTGGAAGACCACCGCCGGGTCCATGTCGCCGGTGCGCGTGCCCATGACCAGGCCCTCGAGCGGCGTGAGCCCCATCGAGGTGTCGACCGCGCGCCCGCCCACGACCGCCGACGCCGACGCCCCGTTGCCCAGGTGGAGGACGATCTGGCGCAGGTCGTCGCGGCCGAGCATGGTGCTGACGGCGTCGGAGACGAACTGGTGCGAGGTCCCGTGCGCGCCGTACCGCTTGATCGCGTACTTCGTGGCGGTCTCCTTCTCGAGCGCGTAGGTCGCCGCCGCCTCGGGCAGGTCGGCGAAGAACGCGGTGTCGAAGACGGCCACGTGCGGGACGTCGGGCAGCAGCTCGCGCGCCACGCGGATCCCGGCGACGTTCCCGGGGTTGTGCAGCGGCGCCAGCGGGGACAGGGCGTCGATCCGGCTGACTGCGTCGTCGTCGAGCGCGACCGGGCCGGAGAACTCGGCGCCGCCCTGCACGACCCGGTGGCCGACCGCTCGGATCCCGGCGTCGGCGAGGGCCGGCCCGAGCTCGTCGAAGGCCGCGAGGACCGCCGACAGCCCCGCCGTGTGGTCGACCTGCGGCAGGTCGCGCTCGTGCTTCTCGCCGTCGACGGTGTGCCGCAGGTGGCCCGACGGCTCGCCGATGCGCTCGAGCAGGCCGGAGGCGACGACGTCGCCGGAGTCCGGGTCGAGCAGCTGGTACTTGATCGACGACGAGCCCGAGTTGACGACGAGGACGGTGCCGCTCATGCGTTCTCCTTCTGCGCCTGGGCCTGGACGGCCGTGATGGCGACGGTGTTGACGATGTCGCTGACCAGCGCACCGCGTGAGAGGTCGTTGACCGGCTTGTTGAGGCCCTGGAGGACCGGGCCGACGGCGACAGCACCGGCAGATCGTTGGACGGCCTTGTAGGTGTTGTTGCCCGTGTTGAGGTCCGGGAAGATGAACACCGTGGCGCGGCCGGCGACCTCGCTGCCGGGCAGCTTCTTCGAGGCGACGGAGGCATCGACGGCGGCGTCGTACTGGATGGGTCCCTCGACGCTCAGCTCGGCCGCCCGCTCGCGGACGGCCTCCGTGGCGGCGCGCACCTTCTCCACCTCGGCGCCCGCGCCGGACGTCCCGGTCGAGTAGGAGAGCATGGCGATCCGCGGCTCGACCCCGAACTGTGCGGCGGTCTGCGCCGAGCTGATCGCGATGTCCGCGAGCTGGTCGGCGTTCGGGTCGGGGTTGACGGCGCAGTCGCCGTAGACGAGTACGCGGTCCGCCAGGCACATGAGGAACACCGAGCTGACGATCGAGACCCCGGGACGCGTCTTGATGATCTCGAACGACGGCTTGATCGTGTGCGCCGTGGTGTGGGCCGCGCCGGAGACCATGCCGCCGGCGAGCCCGAGGTGGACCATGAGGGTGCCGAAGTAGGAGACGTCCGTGATGACCTCGCGCGCCCGCTCGAGCGTCATGCCCTTGTGCTCGCGCAGTCGCGTGTACTCGGCCGCGAACTCCTCCACGTGCTCCGAGGTGGCGGGGTCGATGACGCGCGCGGCGTCGATGTCGAGGCCGAGCTCGGCGGCCCTCGCCCGCACCTCCGACTCCTTGCCGAGGATCGTCAGGTCCGCGACCTGCCGGGACAGGACGGTCGAGGCCGCGCGCAGGATCCGGTCGTCGTCGCCCTCGGGGAGCACGATGTGCTGCCGGTCGGAGCGGGCGCGGTCGAGCAAGGTGGCCTCGAACATCAGCGGGGTGACCACCTCGCTGGTGGGAACGTCGATGAGGGCGAGGAGCTTCTCGGAGTCGAGGTGCTGCTCGACCATGCCGAGCGCGAGGTCGAGCTTGCGCTGGGTGTTGCGGGAGAGCACGCCCCGCGTGCCCGAGACCTTGAGCGCCGTCTCGAACGTGTCGTCCTCGGTCGTGATGACGGGCAGGCGGTCGACGAGCCCCGACATCAGCTGGCGCACCTGCTCGCTCGGCAGGTGGCCTCCGTTGAGGACGAGGCCGGACAGCGAGGGGAACCCGTCCGCGGCGTGGGAGGCGATGACGGCGAGGACCGCGTCGACCCGGTCGGCGGGCGCGATGACGAGCGTGCCCTCGCGCAGCCGCTCGATGATGTGCTCGGCGTTCATCCCGGTGACGAGGATGTGCTCGGCCTCGCGGGCGAGCAGGTCGGGCTCACCCATGTAGAGCCGCCCGCCGAGGGCCTCGCGCACCTCGTCGACCGTCGGGGCGGAGAGCACGGGGAGCTCGGGCAGCACGCCGGTCTCGAGCTCGTCGTCCGCGAAGGCCGCCCGCACCTCGTCGAGCCGGTCGGACTCGCACCGGTTGACGACCACCCCCACCGTCGTTGCGTGCCCCTGGGCGATCTCGTGCTGCCCGACGGCCACGACCTGCCGGATCTCGTCGATGCTGCGCCCGAGGCCGAGCACCACGAGCAGCACCGGCGCGCCGAGGTTCGCCGCGATCCGCGCGTTCGAGGCGAGCTCCGTCGGCGTCGTCACGTCCGTGTAGTCCGAACCGACCACGACGACGACGTCGGTCTGCCGCGCCACCGCCCGGTACCGCTCGACGATCCTCGTCAGGGCCGCGTCCTCGTCCTCGAACCACTCGTCGTAGGTGACGCCCAGGCACTCGTCGAAGTCGAGGTCGACCGCGTCGTGCTCGAGGAGCAGCTCGAGGACGGAGTCGCGCTTCTCGCGGGACTCCACGAGCGGTCGGAAGACGCCGACCCGGGACGCGCGCCGTGCCAGCTGGTCGACCACCCCGAGCGCGACCAGCGACTTCCCCGTGAACCCCTCGATCGAGGCGATGTACAGGCTCTGGGTCATGCTCAGGGCTCCTATCGGGAGGTGGTGGCTCGCGAGGTCGATGCTTCCAGATCGGCGGCGCGCGTGCGGCACGGGAGTGGCGGGCCACGCAGCGCCCGGACCAGTCAACACCGTGGGCGCTCGCCTACCCTGGGACGATGGATTCCTCGGCCGAACGACCCCACGGCGAGCCGGTGGGCGACGCCGGGCGCGGGGGGCTCGCCGTCGCAGACGAGGGCGCGAGCGCGACGGCGGCACGAACCTCCGCGGACGACGTCACCTCGACGGGGCTCGACCCGGGGACGGACCGCGTGCGTGGGCTCGATCCCTGGCGCGATCCGGCCGCCATCGCCGCCGACGCGGCCGCTGCCGCTGAGGCCAGGGCCGACGCCGCGGCGCGGAAGGGCAGGCGCAAGGGACCGCGACGGCCGCGCGTCTCGGCGGGCGAGCTGTGGCGCTCCGCGATCTCCCCGCGGATGATCGGGCTCCTCGTCCTGCTCATCGCGGCCGCCGTCGTGTGCGTCCAGCTCGCCGCCTGGCAGCTCGACCGCGCCTCCCTGCGTGGGGCGGACCGAGCGATCGCCGCGCACGAGGCCACCCTCGAGGCCGACCCGGTCCCGCTCGACGACGTGCTGCCCGCCCAGTCGAGCTTCTCCATGGACGTCTACGCCACCGGCGTCACGGTGACGGGCGAGTGGGAGCGAGAGAACCAGGTCCTCGTCGTCGACCGGGCCGTCGAGGGCGAGCCAGCGGTCCTCGTCGTCGCCGCCCTGCGCGTGACCGAGGGACCTGACTCGGGTGCCATGATCCCGGTCCTGCGCGGCTGGCTGCCGGAGTCCGACGTCGAGGTGACCGACGCCGGCGCGAGCGTCGCCGACCCGGCGGCCCTCGAGCTCCCGGACGGCGAGGTCGCCGTCACCGGGCACCTGTCGAACTCCGAGGCGCAGCGCGACGGCGAGACCGCGCCCGGGACCGCCCTGTCGATCTCCACCGCCGGCCTCGCCGGCACGTGGGGCGGGCCGACGTTCTCCGGCTACCTCGTCCAGGGTGCCCACGACGGCGAGCAGTGGGTCCCGCTCGAGGGCGCTCTCGAACAGGCGCCCGACCCCACGATCGCTGTCGAGACCGGCCTCAACCTGCAGAACCTCATGTACGCGATCGAGTGGCTCGTGTTCGGGGGCTTCGCCCTGTGGCTGTGGTGGCGCCTCGTCCGCGACGACGCCCTCGACCGCCGCGACGAGGAGCTGCTGCTCGCGGGTGGCGGCCGGGACCCCGATCGTCGCGACGCCGACGCCGACGCCGACGCCGACGCCGACCGGTCCGAGTAGTCCTCCCCGCCGCCCGGGTGGTGACCGCTCCGGCGCCGTCGGTCGCGCCGGCGCCGGGTGAAACGCCGATGTCAGGTGACGCGCCGACGCCAGGCGCGCCGGACGATGCGCCTCCCGGGACGGCTCCTGCTCAGTCCTGCTGCCAGCTCGCCCACAGGGCCGCGTACTCGCCGCCCGCGGCGACCAGCTCGTCGTGCGAGCCGAGCTCGACGATCCGCCCGCCCTCGACGACGGCGACCCGGTCGGCGTCGTGCGCCGTGTGCAGGCGGTGCGCGATCGCGACCACCGTGCGTCCGGCGAGCACGTTCGACAGCGACCGCTCGAGGTGCCGGGCGGCGCGCGGGTCGAGCAGCGAGGTCGCCTCGTCGAGGACGAGCGTGTGCGGGTCGAGCAGGACGAGCCGCGCGAGCGCGAGCTGCTGCGCCTGCGCCGGCGTCAGCTCGAGCGAGCCGGACCCGACCTCGGTGTGCAGACCGTCCTCGAGCCGGTCGACCCAGTCGAGCGCGTCGACGGCGTCGAGCGCCCGGCGCATCCCGGCCTCGTCGACACCCGCGTCCGCAAGGCGCAGGTTGTCCGCGAGCGTCCCGACGAACACGTGGTGCTCCTGCGTGACGAGGGCGACCTGGCGGCGCAGCTCCTCCTCGGGCAGGTCGACGAGGCGCACGCCACCGACCGTGACGGAGCCGCCGGTGGGCGGGTGGATGCCGGCGAGCATGCGGCCGAAGGTCGACTTGCCGGCCCCCGACGGGCCGACGATCGCGAGGCGCTCGCCGGGGCGCAGGTCGAGGTCGATCCCGTGCAGGACGTCCTTGCCCTCGACGTAGGCGTACCGCACGCCGCGGGCGGTGAGCTCGGCGCCGCGCGGCCGCTCGTCACGGGCGGTGCGGTCGGGCTCGACGAGGGAGATCCCGAAGATCCGGGCGAGGGAGGCCGCGGCCACCTGGAGCTCGTCGATCCACATGAGGAGCTCGGTGAACGGCGCCCGCACCTGCATCGCGTAGAGCGCCACCGTGGTGACCGCGCCGATCGACGCGAGGTCGTTCTCGATGAGGAACGCGCCCCACACGACGACGGCGCCCAGCGGGAGGACGAAGCTGAGCTCGAGGCTGCGGAACAGGTGCACGCGCAGCCAGATCGTCACGACCTCCCAGTGCCACGCGTCGGCCATCGCGCCGTCCGAGCGGCGCCGGCGCTGCCGCCCCAGGCTCAGGGCGTCGACCGTGCCGGCCTGCTCGACGTTCTCGGTGACGACGCCGTTGATGTCCGCGAAGGCGGCGGAGTCCGCGAGGTAGGCGGGCATGGCCTTGCGCAGGTACCGGCGGGCGCTCCACCACAGCAGGGGCAGCCCGACGAGCAGCCCGATCGCCACCTGCCAGTCGACGAGGAACGCGGCGCCGTAGGTGAGGGCGACCGTCGTGGCGCCGACGAGGAGCGCAGGGATGCCGAAGCGCAGCACCCACTGCACGCGGTCGATGTCGTTCGTCGTGCGGCCGAGCAGGTCGCCGGTTCCGGCGCGCTCGACGGTCGACAGCGGCAGGTGGGTGACCGTGCGGAGGAAGTCCTCGCGCAGCTCGGCGAACAGCTGCTCGCCCAGCACGAGGGAGGCCCGGTGGGCCCAGGCCGCGAGCAGGGTCTGCGCGACCACGGCCGCGACCAGCCAGAGCGCGGTCCGGTCCACCTCGGCGGCCGTCGTCCCGGTGGCGACCGAGTCGACGAGCCGGCCGAGGAGCCACGGCATCGCCAGGGCGGCGACGGCCGCGAGCGACTGGACGAGGACGACGACGGCGAGCTGGCCGGCGTGTCCCTTGAGGAACGCGAGCCCCTGCCGGGTGGTCGTGCGCGTGTCCGCGACGGGCAGCCTCATCGCAGAGCCTCCTGCTCGTCGTCGGCCGTGGTCCGCGTGACGACGGACCGGTAGCGGCGGGCCGCGGGGTCGCCCTCGTGCGCCCGGCGGGCCAGCTCGGTGTGCGGGGCGTGCGCGGTGACCCGGCCGCCGTCGAGGAACGCGACGGAGTCGGCGTGCTCGAGCACGAGCGGCGAGGTGGTGACCACCACGGTGGTGCGTCCGGCCCGCCGGGCGGCGAGGGTGGCGGAGATCCGCGCCTCGGTGTGGGCGTCGACCGCCGAGGTGGGCTCGACGAGGACGAGCGCCGGTGCCTCGGTCAGCAGGGCGCGCGCCAGGGCCACGCGCTGGCGCTGGCCGCCGGACAGGGAACGGCCCTTCTCGGCGATCTCGCCGTCGAGCGTGCCGCCGACGGAGTCGAGGACGTCCTGGGCGTCGGCGGCGGCGAGGGCGCCGAGCAGCTCGTCGTCGTCGCCCCGGTCGCGGACGTCGAGCGTCTCGCGCAGCGTGCCGGCGAACAGCTCGGGGGTCGAACCGGCGACGACGACGCGCTCGCGCACCTCGGCCACCGGCAGCCGGTCGACCGGCGTGCCGTCGAGGGTGGCGGGGGAGCGGTCGGTGCCGGGCCGGTCGGCGTCGGGCCGGTCGGGTCCGGGCAGCGGCTCGCTCGCGTCCGGGACCAGCGCGGGGTCGACGAGACCGAGGTCGGAGCGCTCCGGGTCGAGCAGGCGGCCGAGGCGCGCGGCGAGCGCGTTCGCGTCCTCGGGCGGGTCGGACACGACGGCGACGAACGCGCCCGCCTCGGCGACGAAGCCCGACGTCGGGTCCGCGAGGCGCGCCCCCGTGGTCGCCGGCGCGGGCCACGGGCGCTCGTCCGCGGCCTCCGACTCGGCGAGGGTGCCCGCCGACGGCCCGGTGCCGACGACCTTGATGACCTTGTCGGCGCCCACCCGCGCACGGACGAGGAGCTGGATGAACTGGGTGAACGCCTGGAGCGGGGCCGCCAGGTACGTCGTGTAGCCGAACAGGGCCACGAGGTCGCCCGGCGACATCTCGCCGGACAGCGCGAGGTGCGCGCCGAACCAGACGACGAACGCGACGAACAGCCCCGGCAGGAGGACCTGGAGGCCGCGCATCGAGGCGGCGATCGTCGCCACCGAGACCCCGGCCGCCCGCACCTCCTGGGAGCGGGTGGCGTACCGGTCGGTGAAGACGTCCTCGCCGCCGATGCCGCGCAGCACCCGCAGGCCCGCCACCGTGTCGGTCGCGAGCGCGCCGAGGCGTCCCTGGGCCTCGCGCTGGGCGCGCTGCCGGGTCTGGAGCGGGCGGACGAGCAGCGCGACGAGCGCCGAGACGAGCGGCATGCCGACGAGCACGACGACGCCGAGCACGACCGAGGACTGCAGGAGCACGAGCGCCACGAACAGGACGCCCGCGAGGGACCCGACGAACCGCTGGGCCATCTCGAAGACGTTGCCGATGTGGAACGTGTCGTTCGTGATGGTCGCGACCACCTCGCCGGTCGCGGCACGGCGCGTGACGTTCGGGCCGATCCGCGTGACGTGGTGGCCCACGAGGCGCCCCGTGTGGAACGTGCCGTAGACCCACGCGAGGGTCTCGAACAGGTGCCCGTAGGCGGAGGTGAGGGTCGCGGCGACGCCGACGAGCAGGACCGCTCCCGCGCCCCACCAGGTCGCCGCCGAGAGGCCGTCGGTGAGCCCGGCGTCCAGCGCGCGGCCGAGCACGAGCGGGATCGCCGCCGTCGAGAGGTTGCGTGCCACGCCGAACAGGACCGCGATCACGAGGGTGAGCCGCTGCCTACGTGCGAGCCACAGCAGGAGCGCGTTCGCGGAGGTCAGCGGCGGCGTCCCGGGGTGGTCGGTGGGCATGGTCAGCACCCCCGGGACGCTACGCCGCGCCTCCGACACCGGCCATCGGATTTGGGGTGACGGCCGACTCACCCGCACCGACCCAGGTCCGGGGGACAATGGGCCCATGTCGGAGACCGGTCCCACCACCACCTCGGCCGAGGCGCGAGCCGCCGGTCAGGCGGCCGCGCAGGCCGCCGAGACCAGGGCGCACCGCGCGTTCGGCTGGTACCGCGCGATGGCGTTCGTCACGGGCGTCATGCTGCTCGTGCTCACCGCCGAGATGGTGCTCAAGTACGTGTTCGGTGTCGCCGGCTACGAGGACGAGACGAAGTGGTGGACCGCGCGGCCCGTCATGGGTGCGTGGGTCGCGATCCTGCACGGCTGGATCTACGTGGTCTACGCGGCCACCGTGCTCAACCTCTGGTCGGTCATGCGCTGGGGGCTCGGCCGGATGGTCGCCCTCGTGGCCGCCGGCGTCGTCCCCGTCCTGTCCTTCGTCCTCGAGCGCAAGGCGCACCGCTGGGTCGAGGCCGACCTGCCCGCCGTCACGGGACGCGCCCGGGTGGTCGCCGAGCGTCGGACTACCCTGGGCCGGTGAGCACGGACGCGCCGGACACCGCCGGCACCACGAACCACCGCCCGGTCCTCGTCGTCGACTTCGGCGCCCAGTACGCACAGCTCATCGCGCGGCGCGTGCGCGAGGCGAACGTCCTGTCCGAGGTGGTGCCCCACACCGCCTCGGTCGACGACATGCTCGCCAAGGAGCCCGCGGCGATCATCCTCTCCGGCGGCCCGTCCTCGGTGTACGCCGACGGCGCCCCGGGGGTCGACCCCGCGCTGTTCGACGCCGGGGTCCCGGTCCTCGGGATCTGCTACGGATTCCAGGCGATGGCCCAGGCGCTCGGCGGCACCGTCGACCGGACCGGCGAGCGCGAGTACGGCGGCACGATCGTGCGCGTCGCCGAGGAGCGCGAGGGCTCGACCCTGCTCGACGGCTCGGACGACGTCCAGACCGTGTGGATGTCCCACGGCGACGCGGTGTCGCAGGCTCCCGCCGGCTTCGAGGTCCTCGCGACCTCGACCGGGGCGCCCGTCGCGGCGTTCGAGGACCGCGGGCGCCGGCTCTACGGCGTCCAGTGGCACCCCGAGGTCCACCACACCGAGCACGGGCAGACCCTGCTCACCCGGTTCCTGCGCGAGGGTGCCCGCGTCGACGCCGACTGGACGCCCGCCTCCGTCCTCGCCGAGCAGGTCGAGGCGATCCGTGCCCAGGTCGGCGACTCCCGCGTCATCTGCGGCCTCTCCGGCGGCGTCGACTCCTCCGTGGCCGCGGCGCTCGTCCAGCGCGCCGTCGGCGACCAGCTGACCTGCGTGTTCGTCGACCACGGCCTGCTGCGCTCGGGCGAGGCCGAGCAGGTCGAGCGCGACTTCGTCGCCGCGACCGGCGTCGACCTGCGGGTCGTCGACGCGTCGGAGACGTTCCTCGAGGCGCTCGCCGGCGTCACCGACCCAGAGGAGAAGCGGAAGATCATCGGCCGGGAGTTCATCCGCACCTTCGAGGAGGCGGCCGCGTCGATCGTCGCCGAGGCCGGCCAGGACGGCGCCGAGGTGAGGTTCCTCGTCCAGGGCACGCTCTACCCGGACGTCGTCGAGTCCGGCGGCGGCGAGGGCGCGGCCACCATCAAGTCGCATCACAACGTCGGCGGGCTGCCGGAGGACATGACGTTCGAGCTCGTCGAGCCGCTCCGCCTGCTGTTCAAGGACGAGGTCCGGGCCGTCGGCCGCGAGCTCGGCGTCCCCGAGGCCATCGTGGCCCGCCAGCCCTTCCCCGGACCCGGCCTCGGCATCCGCATCGTCGGCGAGGTGACCCGCGAGCGGCTCGACATCCTGCGCGCCGCCGACCTCGTCGCCCGCGAGGAGCTGACCGCCGCCGGCCTCGACGAGTCGATCTGGCAGTGCCCGGTCGTGCTCCTCGCCGACGTCCACTCCGTGGGGGTCCAGGGCGACGGCCGCACGTACGGCCACCCGATCGTGCTGCGCCCCGTGACGAGCGAGGACGCGATGACCGCCGACTGGTCGCGCGTGCCCTACGACGTCCTCGCCCGCATCTCGACCCGCATCACCAACTCCGTCCCGGAGGTCAACCGGGTGGTCCTCGACGTCACGTCGAAGCCCCCGGGCACCATCGAGTGGGAGTGACGCCGGGCGGGGGCCCGGCGTCACGGGCGTCGTTCGTCGTCGGGCAGTGCTCCGACCTCGGCCGACGTGAGTGACCTCTCCGAGGTCGACCGGCCGTTCTGACGCGGTGACAGATAATCTGGATGCATGGACATCGTCACCGGCATCCTCCTCGTCATCCACCTCCTCGGCTGGGCGATGGCCCTCGGCATGGCGATCGCGGGCATGCGCGGCGGCGAGCTCCCCAAGGGGGCGACCCACGGCGTGCTCACGGCCCTCGTGGCCGGCATCCTGCTCGTCGGCATGGCCGAGATGGGTGACGGCGACGTCAACCACATGAAGATCGGCGTCAAGGCACTCGTCGCGATCGGCGCGACCGTCGTCGCGTTCCTCGGCGACCGCGACCGCAAGGCCGGCACGAAGGGCTCGCCGATGGTCCCGACGCTGGCGGCGCTCATCGTCGTCAACGTCGCCGTCGCGGTGCTCTGGACCTGACCCCTGCGTACGATCTGAGCCGCGCGGCCGACCGGCGCGCACCGACGAGGCAGGAGCGCGACCGTGGCCGAGCTGCTCACGATCCTCGCCATCGTCGCCGGGTTGGCCGGCGTCGTCAGCCAGGTCTTCCCCGGCGGCACGATCGTGGCCGGCGCCGTCGCGATCTGGGGCTGGTACCAGGGCGGGACGCTCGGCTGGACGGTGGCGATCGTCGCCGTCGTCGCCATGATCGTGGCGATGGTGCTCAAGTACGTCCTCGCCGCTCGCTACATGGAACGCGGGGGCGTGAAGGGCTCGACCCTGGTGATCGCGGCGATCGCCGGGGTCGTCGGCTTCTTCGTCGTCCCGGTGGTCGGGATGTTCCTCTTCTTCGTCGGCGCCGTGTTCCTCATCGAGCTCGGCCGCGCCCGCAGCGCCGCGCGCGCATGGCCGGCGACCGTCCGGGCGCTCAAGGCCGCCGGGCTGACGATCCTCATCGAGCTCGCCGGGGCGATGGTGGCGGTCGGCGCGTTCGTCGTCGGGTGGATCGCGCGGTAGTCACAAGCGGGCATCGGTCTGTCACGAGACCTCCCACGGACGGCACCCGGCGGGCAGGATGTCAGGCATGACGGGCGACGGACGGCGCGGCGGGAAGCACGGGGACGGGGGCCGAGCACATGCCCGCTCCCGGGCCGGGCTGGTTTCGCTCCTGCTCGTGCCCGCTCTCGCTGCGTGCGGGGTTGCGGAGGACGAAGGGTCGCCGACGCCGGGCTCAGGTCCGACCTCCGGCACCGCCACGGCGGAGTCGCCGACCGCGACCGATCCGCCGGCTCGTGAGGACCCGACGGGGCCGCCCATGTCCGCGCGCCAGGTCGCAGAGACAGCACGGCCCGGCGATGTCGTGGTCGTCGACGCGACGCTCATCGAGTACGAGCGAGCCGAGCTGTGCGACCTCGTCGGCGATTCGTATCCGCCCGTCTGCTCGCCAGCGATCCTCGAGCTGACCGGCGCCCCGCTCGACGACCTCAACCTGTTCGACGCCTCGGGCACTCGATGGGGAGGAGTCGTCATCGTCGTCGAGGTCGTCGACGCGAACACGGTCGCCTACATCGACGTGATCGAGCGCAACGAGACGCCGTCCGAGGCTCCTGCGCCGTCCGGATGACCCGCGGCGCGCGACACGTGGACCGTCGCGGACGCCCTTGAGCTCGCGGAGCCGAACCCCGGGTTCGTCGAGGACGGCGCCGCCGGGGCCTCCGGGATCGCTGGACGGCTGCTCGTCTAGCGGTCCTCGGGCTCCGCGCGGTCGACGACGACGGCGACCTGCGTGCGGTTCGCGGCGCCGAGCTTGGCCTGGACGCTGCTGAGGTGCGACTTCACGGTCGTCTCACCAAGGTGCAGGCGACGCGCGATCTCGGCGTTGCCGTCCCCCCGGGCCACGAGCCGGGCCACCGCGAGCTCGCGCTCCGTCAGGGTCTCCAGCGTTGCCCGCGCCTCCCTCCGGCGGGTGCCGCCATCACCGCGGATCCGCCGGAGCACGCCCTGCTGCACGGTGGGGGAGATCGCCCCGTGCCCGGCGGCCACCGCGTGGACCGAGGCAAGGATCTCCGCCGGCTCGGCGGTCTTGAGCAGGTAGCCGTCGGCGCCCGCCTCCAGCGCCGAGTCGACGCTCGTGTCCAGGTCCCACGTGGTGAGGACGAGGACCGCCGGCGGTGACGGCCGTGCGCGGATCGCACGGGTGGCGGCCACGCCGTCCGTCCCGGGCATCGTCAGGTCCATGAGGACGACGTCCGGGTGGTGGGCGATGACCTCGTCGAGAGCCGCGGCGCCGTCGGCCGCCTCGCCGACCACCTCCAGCGTCTCGTCCGTCTCGACGATCCGCCGCACGAGGGTGCGCACCATCGGGTCGTCGTCGACGACGAGCACGCGGACCGGTAGGGGCACCCGAGCAGTCTAGGAGCGGCCCCCGACATCACCCACCGGCCACGGGAGCTGGACGGTCACCCGGAACCGGTCGCCGTCGATCCCGTACCGGACGTCCCCGCCGAGCAGCTCGGCACGCTCGACGATGCCGACGAGGCCGGCAGACCGACCGCCCGCCGGCCGGGCGCCCTCACGGACCAGCGACTCCGGAACGCGGTTCGCGGCCTCGATCTCGACCCCGTGCCCCGGACCACCGGTCACCCGCAGGCGCAGGATCTCGCCCGGGGCGTGCTTGCGGGCGTTCGTCATGAGCTCGGTAGTGATGCGGTGCACCGCACGGGCGAGCGTGGCCGGGGCGGACGCGCCGTCGTCGATCCGCACGGTGGCCGAGAGGAGCTGGCCGGCGTCGGCGGACTCGTCGAGCACCGTCTGGAGGTGGTCGAGCGTGACGACCGGCTCGGGGGTGGGCTCTCGGAGCATGCCGACCAGCGAGCGCAGGTCCTCCGTGGCGGCCGCGGCCTGCGAGCGGACACGGGCCGCCGACTCGGCCAGGCGCGGGTCGTCCTGCACCTCGAGCTGGAGCGCGCCGGCCTCGAGGCTGAGCAGGGAGAGCCGGTGCCCGATCCCGTCGTGGATCTCCCGGGCCACCTGCTCGCGCTCGGCCGTGCGGGACGCGGTGGTCACGGCATCGTCGCGCTCGCGTCGCGCGTCGGACTCGGCGGTCCGTGCCTGCTGCGCGGCGCTGCGGGCGGCCTCCTCGGCGCTTCGCGCTTCCTCTGCGAGGACGCGCGCCCGCCGGGCGTCCGCCCGGGACCGGCGCAGCAGGCCGACCCCGATCGCCGACCCCACGGCGAGCGCCACGAAGAGCACGACCCCGACCCACGGCACCGGTGCCGGCGCGTGGTCGGACGGTGAGCTCGCGAGCATCACCCGCACCCACGAGGTCCACGTCGACTGACCGAGCAGGTCCCGCCACGTACAGACCACGGTCGCCAGTGCGACGGCCGTGCAGGCGAGCACCGGGCGGTCGAGCCGGCGGTGGGAGAGGTGGCTCGAGAGGACGACGAGGGCCGCGAGCGGGGAGAACGGCAGCACGAGGGCGATCACCGTCACCACCACGAGCGTCGCCGTCGGCCTGCGGGCTCGGGCACGCAGCACGAGGCCGTGCAGCATGGCGCCGAGCATGAGCGCCATCAGCACGCCGACCTTCCAGCCGGCGACCGTGTCCGGGTCCTCCTCCATCCAGCCCCGCACCCACGGCGTGTAGATGAGGTCCATGAGGGCGACGACCGCGAGGACCACGCCGAGTACGAGCCCGCGCGCCGGGCGCACCACAAGGCGACCGACGACGTCGCGCCGCAGCTGGCCGTCGTCGCCGACGGGCGCGGTGCGCGCGGCGGGCCGTCCGGCGGCGTTCGACATGGGCATGGCGGACATTGTCACCGCATGCGCCGACGCCGACCCCCTCCGGACGGTCCGCCGCCCGCGACCGATCGGAGGAGGTGGGGCGGACCGGTCGGGGGATCCGGCGGGCAGGGCCGGCGGGCGAGTCTTCACCCGTACCGCTCAGCCCCCACCGGAGGACACCATGACCACGCAGCACACCCCCGAGACCGGCGGCACCGCCGCGCCGAACCCCTACGGCACGCCCGCGGCGCCGATGAGCAAGAAGGAGCTCAAGGTCCAGAAGCGGATGCAGAAGGCGGCGCGTCCCTGGGTCGCCCGCCACAAGATCCTCACCGGCGTGCTGGCCATCGCGGGTGTCGCGGCCGTCGCCGGCATCGTCGGCGGCGGCGAGGAGGACACCACGGCCGACGCCGACACCAGTTCCGCAGCGGCCGAGGCCCCTGTGAGCTCGCCCGACGCCATGACCGAGGCACCGGCGGAGGAGCAGCCCTCCGCCGAGCAGGCCGTCGTCGAGGAGGCGCCGGCCGAGGAGGCCGCCGGCTCGCAGGTCGGTACTCCCGTCCAGGTCGGAGACCTCGAGGTCACCGTCACCGAGGTCGAACCCGGCATCGCGTCGGTCGGCGACGAGTACCTCGGCGAGCAGGCTCAGGGCCAGTTCGTGCTCGTCCAGGTGACGATGACGAACACCGGCGACAGCGCGGCCACCTTCTTCGAGCAGGACGCTGTGCTCGTCGACACCGAGGGCCGGCAGCACGACACGTCGTCGGCGTCGATCTACCTCGACGAGTCGACGTCCTGGCTGATCACGGACATCAACCCTGGCAACACGGCCGACGGCGCCCTGCTCTTCGACATCCCCGCCGACGCCGAGGCCGACCTCCTTCAGGTCTCCGCGGGCCTGTTCTCCGACGACGTCGACATCCGCCTGCGCTGACCCCCGATCGCCCGGCCCGCGACCCTCCCCGGCGCGGGTCGGGCCCCGGGATCGCGCGACCCCCGGCGCGCGACTCCCGGGCACCACGGCGGCCCGACGACGAACCCCACCCGGTCCGTCGTCGGGCCGCTGGTCGTCGTCGGGCCGTTCTCGTCCCTACCCGCCGAGCCCGAGGGGACAAGTCTCCAGGTAGAAGGACCCGCCGGAACCGCCGCGGAACCACCCGCCGGGCTGCGACGATCCGCTCGACGACCTGCCCGAGGGGCGACGACGACCGGGGGACGCGATGGACAGCGAACGGACCGAGAGACCACCCATGGAGGGACTCAGCTCCGTCCACGACCCCCGACGCGTGCGTACACGGCTGCTGGTGGTCGTCGTCGCGCTGCTGCTCGGCGCGAACGTGGCACTCTGGTTCGACGGGTGGCCCGAGCTCCCGTGGGGGCGAAGCCCCGACGGCGACGCCGAGACTGTCGGGGCCGGTGATCCGGTGGGCGTCGGGCACATGTACTCCGACGGGTCTCAGGAGGGGAGCCGGCCCACCGGCATGCTGACGGTCGAGTCGGTCGACCTCGACGCGAACAGTCCGACCGGGTTCGGGGATCCGGATGGTCGGTACGTGGTCCTGCGCATCGTTCTCGAGTCGGTCGCGGGCGACAGCCCGTTCGGTATCCACACCGACGGGCTCCGCATCATCGACGATCAGGGCCGACGGCACGGTACCCAGGTCACCGACGAGCTCGAGAGGGAGCACCCGCGGCTGCTGGGGGACTTCCTGTCGGTGAATCCCGGTGGACAGGCGGGTCGACAGATGGTCGTCGACATGCCGACCGACGTCGTCGCCGAGGCGCTCTGGATCCCGGACGACCTCACGCCGGAGAGCGGCACCGGTGACGTCCTCGTGGAGCTGCAGTGAGTGCCGCGCGGGTGCGGCGGTGGTTCACCGCCATGACGCGACCCCAGAAGGTGCTGTCGGTCGTGGCCGCGGTCCTGCTCGCAATCGCCGTCGTCCAGGTGCTCATCCTGGTGGCGGGGTCGAACGGACTTCCCGGCAGGTTCGGCACGGTCGAGGGAGACGGACCGGGCGTGGGCGACACCGTCCGGGTGGGCGAGCTCGACGTGCGGGTCGTCGAGGTCGAGGGCGACACCGTCTCGATGACCGTGGGCGACCCGCTCGCGGAGGAGAGCACCGGGTCGTACGGACGCGACATCGAGCTCGTCACGGTCGCGATCAGCAACCCGACCGACGACCCGCGGACCATCGGCCTCGTCAACAGCGTGCTGGTGGACCACGAGGGACGCTGGGGCACGACGACCGAGCCCGACTGGCTGGGCGGGCCCGGGCTCGCAGACACGCTCCTCGGCGACCGGGCCATGCCGCCGTCCCTCCACGTCAATCCCGGGCAGGAGGTCCGCCGCGTGCTCGTGTTCGATGCCGGGCACCTCGGGCCGCTCGACCACGTCCGCCTCGTCGGCGGGACCGAGTGGGGCGACCCGCTGACCGGTGAGCAACTAGTGGCGCTCACGGAGCCGTAGAGAGGCCCACTGCGCTCTCGTCCACAGCCTCGCTCTCGAGTGTCGGCCCGGCCAACTACCCTGGACCGACGATGAGCACCCTGTTCGACGGACTCGACCTCCCCGCGCGCCCGGGCCGCACCACTGCCCTGCCCGCGACCCTTGCCCCGCGCCCGGACGAGGACGGCTGGGTGCCCGCCCAGCCGCCGCCCGAGGAGGACGCGGGCCCCTCGGACTTGCTGCCCACCCAGGCCGACCCGTTCGCCGGGCTGCCGGGCGCCGGCTCGGGCGCGCAGCTGCCCAGCCGGGCGGAGCGCGACGCCGCGCGCGCCGCCGCACGTGGGAGCGACGAGGAGCGCGCCGAGTCCCTGCTCGTCGGCCTCAACCCGCAGCAGCGCGAGGCGGTCACGCACGCGGGCGCTCCGCTGCTCATCGTCGCCGGCGCCGGCTCGGGCAAGACCCGCGTCCTCACGCACCGCGTCGCGCACCTGCTCGCCACGGGCCGCTCCCGCCCGGGGGAGATCCTCGCGATCACGTTCACGAACAAGGCCGCCGCCGAGATGCGCGAGCGCGTCGAGGACCTCGTCGGCTCCTCCGCCCAGCGGATGTGGGTCTCGACCTTCCACTCCGCGTGCGTGCGGATCCTGCGCCGCGAGCACGAGGCGCTCGGCATGCGCTCGTCGTTCTCCATCTACGACTCCGCCGACAGCCAGCGGCTCATCACGCTCGTGGCCAAGGAGCTCGACGTCGAGCTCAAGCGCTTCCCTGCCAAGCTGCTCGCCCGCAAGATCTCCGACCTGAAGAACGAGCTCGTCGACCCGGACGACCACGCGGCCACCGTCATGGGCTCGGGCCAGGAGCTCGACGAGATCGTCTCCCAGGTCTACCGCGGCTACGACGCCCGGCTGCGCCAGGCCAGCGCGATGGACTTCGACGACCTCATCATGCGCACGGTCCATCTCCTCCAGGCGTTCCCCGCGATCGCCGAGCACTACCACCGCCGGTTCCGGCACGTCCTCGTCGACGAGTACCAGGACACCAACCACGCCCAGTACGTCCTCGTGCGCGAGCTCTCCGGCGGCACGGAGGAGGCGACGGCGCCCATGGGTCCCGGGGCGGCGGTCCCACCGGCCGAGCTCACGGTGGTGGGCGACGCCGACCAGTCGATCTACGCCTTCCGCGGCGCCACGATCCGCAACATCCTCGAGTTCGAGGCCGACTACCCGCAGGCCCGCACCATCCTGCTCGAGCAGAACTACCGCTCGACACAGAACATCCTCACCGCCGCCAACGCCGTCATCACGCCGAACCCGGGCCGGCGGCCGAAGAACCTGTGGACCGACTCCGGGTCGGGGCCGCGGATCGTCGGCTACGTGGCGGACAGCGAGCACGAGGAGGCGCGGTTCGTCGTCGAGGAGATCGACCGCCTGCGGGACGACGAGTCCGCGACCACGGGTGGTCCCGGTCCCGGCGAGCGCCGCATGCGCTACGGCGACATGGCGATCTTCTACCGCACCAACGCCCAGTCGCGGGCGCTCGAGGAGGTGCTCGTCCGCGCCGGGGTGCCGTACGTCGTCGTCGGGGGCACGCGGTTCTACGAGCGCCGCGAGATCAAGGATGCCGTCGCCTACCTGCGCGCGGTCGCGAATCCCGACGACGAGGCGAACCTCCGGCGCATCATCAACGTCCCGCGGCGCGGCCTCGGGACCAAGGCGGAGGAGGCGCTCGAGCGGCACGCGGCCCGCGAGCGCGTCTCGTTCGGCCAGGCGATCGCCGACGCCGCCGGCACCGTGGGGGAGGTCGTCGACGGCCGGTCGACCCCCGAGGTCCTCGGACTGGCCACCCGCAGCCGCACCGCGGTGGCCGGCTTCCACGAGCTGATGAGCGGTCTGCGCGAGCTCGCCGAGAACGGGTCGACGACGGCGGAGATCCTCGACGCCGCGCTCGACCGGTCCGGCTACCTCGCCGAGCTGCGCGCCTCGGAGGACCCGCAGGACGCGAGCCGCGTGGAGAACCTCGCCGAGCTCCACGCCGTGGCGCAGGAGTTCGCCGAGGCCGACCCGGAAGCCACCCTGGGGGACTTCCTCGAGCGGGTCGCGCTCGTGGCCGACGCCGATCAGATCCCCGGGCGCGCCGGGGACGAGGGCGTCGTCACCCTCATGACCGTCCACACCGCCAAGGGGCTCGAGTTCCCGGTCGTGTTCGTCACCGGCCTCGAGGACGGCACCTTCCCTCACCAGCGCTCCCTGGGGGAGTCCGACCAGATCGCCGAGGAGCGCCGGCTCGCCTACGTCGCGCTCACCCGCGCCCGCGAGCGGCTCTACCTCTCGCGCGCCGCCGTGCGCACCGCGTTCGGACTGCCCCAGGAGATGCCGGAGTCGCGGTTCGTCTCCGACATCCCGCCCGAGCTCGTCGAGTGGCGGCGCGAGCAGTCCTCGACCGACGCGATCCGCGGCTCCGGCCGGGGCGCCGACGGCCGCACGTGGGCGTCGGGCGTACGCGTCTCCCGGGCCGAACCGCGGTCGGTGCCGCGCGGCGGGGCGCCGAAGGGACCGTGGAAGCCGGGTGAGAACGTGCGCAAGGACGGCGAGGCCCGGTTCGGGTCCGCCACCCCGCGGGCCGACGTCGAGGTGCCCGACCTCAGTCCGGGCGACCGGGTCACCCACGACGCGTACGGGCTCGGCACCGTCGTCAGCCTCGAGAACCCCGGCCCGTCCGCCGTCGCCAAGGTCGACTTCGGCGGGGGACAGGTCAAGCGGCTCCTCCTGCGCTACGCGCCGGTCACCAAGCTCTGACGGAACGCAGCCGCCGATGCTCCGGCCCGGGGTGCGGGCGACGGAGCGTGAGGTGCCTGTGGTGCGCATGTGACGTGCGGGAACAGTGGTGCGCGGGGTCGGCCGATCGGGGACGTCTGTCCGCGCGTCGACCTGTTCGGTGTCGGAACGTGGTCATAGCGTGTGCGCTCAAGACGTGGTTCCGGCACGGCCGGGACAGCGAGCGACTGGTGGAGGAGCGATGGACGGCCGTCACGGGCCGGACGGGGGGTCCGGCGCACGACGCGGCCCCACCGCGCGCTCCGGGTCCCCGTTCGCCGGCGGTCCGCTCGCTCCGGGGCCCGGGGCGTCCGGCCGCTCCGGCCGGGAGACCCCCGGTGAGAGGTCGCCCCGCACCGGCGGTTCGACTCGCACGCACGCACCGGCCGGCAGCCGTGAACCGTCCCGCTCCCGCCAGGCGTCGCCGTCACGCTCCGAGCGCACCGGCGGTCACTCCGATCGCTCGACCGGCACCTCCGGGCGCTCAGCCGGCACCTCCGACCAGGCCCCGCCCCGCGGCGGCACCTCCGCCAAGGACATCGTCCGGTCGGGGCGCATCCCCGGGCTCGACGGCGTCCGGGCGCTCGCCGTCGGGGCCGTGCTCGTCTTCCACCTCTTCCCGGTGCTCGCCCCGGGCGGGTTCATCGGCGTCGACCTGTTCTTTGTGCTGTCCGGGTTCCTCATCACGACCCTGCTGCTGCGCGAGATCGGGCGCTCGGGCCGCATCGACCTGCCCGGGTTCTGGCGCAGGCGCGCGAGACGCCTGCTGCCGGCGCTCGCGCTCGTCGTCGTCGTCACCGTGCCGGTCGCGGCCCTGGTCGAGCGCGACCTCATGGTCAACATCGGGCGGCAGGTCCTCGGTGCCCTGACGTTCTCGTCGAACTGGCTCGAGATCGCCGCCGGCTCCTCCTACGCCGACCAGACCGCTCCGCAGCTCTTCGTCAACTTCTGGTCCCTCGCCGTCGAGGAGCAGTTCTACCTGCTGTGGCCGCTGCTCGCCCTGCCGCTCGTCAAGCTCGTCCGGGCGCCGCGGGCGCTGGCCCTCATCGCGATCGTCGTCGCGGTGCTCTCGGCCGTCCTCATGGCCGTCCTCGTCACGCCGGGCGCCGACCCGACCCGCGTCTACTACGGGACCGACACCCACCTGTTCGGGCTCATGCTCGGCATCGCGCTGGCGTTCGTCGCCCAGGACTCGCGCGGCCCGCTGACGACGCCCGCCTGGCAGCGGGCCCGCCCGTTCGTCCCGCTCGCGGGCCTCGCCGCCCTCCTCCTGCTCTCGACCCTCGTGCCCTTCGAGTCGGTGTGGACCTTCCGCGGCGGCCTGTTCGCGGCCTCGCTCGCCGGCGCCGTGCTCGTGGCCGCCCTGCTCGGCCCGCGCACCTGGTTCACCCGCGTGATGGAGCTGGCCCCGCTGCGCTGGCTCGGCGAGCGCTCCTACGGCATCTACCTGTGGCACTGGCCGGTCGTCATCATCCTCGACGCCCTCGTGCCCACCGCCGAGGGGTCGGCCGCCCGCACCGTGCTCCGGCTCGCCGCGCTCGTCGTCACCCTCGGCGTCTCGGCCGCCTCCTACGAGTGGCTCGAGCAGCCGGTCCGGCGCAACGGGATCCGCGCGACCCTGCGCGGCTGGCTGGCCGCCGTCACCGGCATGCGCCCCTCGTTCACCGCCCCCGCCCGGATCGCCGGCGCGCTCGGTCTCCTGCTCGTGGCCGGCACCGGGGTCGCCGTCGCCACGGCCCCCGAGCAGACGGACACCGCCGAGCAGATCGCGACCAACGAGGAGCGCCTCGCCCAGCAGCGCGCCGAGGAGCTCGCCGCCGCCGAGGACGCCCAGGGCGGGGAGGGGGAGAGCCCCTCCGACGACGCGCCCGCCGAGGGCGACCCGCCCCCCGAGGGCGAGGGATCCTCCGAGGGCGCTCCCGGCGAGGAGCCCGGCGAGGGTGAGACGCCTCCCGAGGGCGAGGAGACGCCGTCGGAGGAGGCCCCCGGCGACGAGGACCCGATCGAGACCGACGCCGACTTCTCCGTCCCCACGGGCGACGAGCTGTCCGTGTTCGGCGACTCCATGGTCGTCACGACCCTCGACGCGCTCGAGTACTACTACCCGGGCGTTCACGTCAGCGCGCTGTCGAACGACCAGTGGCCGCAGGGCGAGGCCGCCGTCGAGGCCGCGTTCGCGACCGACTCCGTGCGCCGCGCCGTCGTCATCCACTACGGCACCAACGGCGGCGTGCCCGACCCCAGCATCCCCGAGCGGATCCTCGACTCGCTCGGCCCGGACCGACCGGTCGTCCTCGTCAACCTCTACGGATCGTCGTCGTGGATCCCCGAGGCCAACGCCGAGCTCGAGCGCCTCGCCGAGGGGCGCGACAACGTGGCGATCGCCGACTGGAACGCGACCGCGTCCGCCAACCCCGGGGCGCTCCAGGCGGACAACATCCACCCGGACATCGACGGGGCGCACGAGTACACGCACACCCTGACCGCCGCCTTCGAGGAGCTCGCCGCACGCCACGGCCAGGGGTAGCACAACACCCCGCCACGGGCGTGCCAAGACTCGGCCACGACCGCGAGAAACGGCGGGAAACCGGCGTCGAACGTGGCCTGGCACACGGTGAGACGGCCCGGGAGGGACCTTCGTCCCGCGCTAGGCTCCGAGCGGTGTCCCGGAGCCGAGACACCGCCAATGAGCGAGGGAAGGAACCATCGGGTGGACCTCTTCGAGTATCAGGCGCGCGACATGTTCGAGAAGCACGGTGTCCCCGTGCTGCCGGGCATCGTCGCCTCGACCCCGGCCGAGGCGCGTGCCGCGTACGAGCAGCTCGGAGGCGAGCTCGCGGTCATCAAGGCGCAGGTGAAGATCGGCGGCCGCGGCAAGGCCGGCGGCGTCAAGCTCGCCCGCTCCGCGGACGAGGCCGAGCAGCACGCCCAGGCCATCCTCGGCATGGACATCAAGGGCCACACCGCCCGCAAGGTGCTCGTCGCCGCCGGTGCCGACATCGACACCGAGTACTACTTCTCCGTCCTCCTCGACCGTTCCGAGCGCCGCTACCTCGCGATGTGCTCCGTCGAGGGCGGCATGGAGATCGAGCAGCTCGCCGTCGAGCGCCCGGAGGCCCTCGCCCGCGTGCCCGTCGACCCGATCGTCGGCATCGACCAGGCCAAGGCCGACGAGATCGTCGCCGCCGCCGGGTTCGACGCGGACGTGGCCCCGAAGGTGGCCGACGCGATCCAGAAGCTGTGGACCGTCTACCGCGAGGAGGACGCCACGCTCGTCGAGGTCAACCCCCTCGTGCGCACCCCGGAGGGCGAGATCATCGCCCTCGACGGCAAGGTCTCGCTCGACGACAACGCCTCCTTCCGGCACGAGGACCACGAGGCGCTGGTCGACGCGGCGTCGGAGGACCCCCTCGAGGCCAAGGCCAAGGCCAAGGGGCTCAACTACGTCAAGCTCGACGGCTCGGTCGGCATCATCGGCAACGGCGCGGGCCTCGTGATGTCCACGCTCGACGTCGTCGCCTACGCGGGCGAGGCGCACGGGGTCGGCCCCGCGAACTTCCTCGACATCGGCGGCGGCGCCTCGGCGCAGGTCATGGCCGACGGCCTCGACGTCATCCTCGGCGATACGCAGGTCCGCTCGGTGTTCGTCAACGTCTTCGGCGGCATCACCGCCTGCGACGAGGTCGCCCGCGGCATCGTGCAGGCGCTCGAGATCATCGGCGACCAGGCGACCAAGCCGCTCGTCGTGCGGCTCGACGGCAACAACGTCGAGGAGGGCCGGGCGATCCTCGCCGAGGCCAACCACCCCCTGGTCACCCAGGCGGACACCATGGACGGCGGAGCGGCGAAGGCCGCCGAGCTCGCGGCTGCGAAGTAAGGAACGGGACCCACACATGTCGATCTTTCTCAACCGCGAGTCCAAGGTCATCGTCCAGGGCATCACGGGCTCCGAGGGCACCAAGCACACCGGCCGCATGCTCGCCGCCGGCACGAACGTCGTCGGCGGGACCAACCCCCGCAAGGCGGGCACGACCGTCGACTTCGACGTGACGCCGGTCGGCCCGGGCGCCGAGGAGCGCACCGGCGGGGCCGTCTCCGTCCCCGTGTTCGGCACGGTCGCCGAGGCCAAGGAGGCCACCGGCGCGAACGTGTCGATCATCTTCGTCCCGCCGAAGTTCGCCAAGGGCGCCGTCGTCGAGGCCGTCGACGCCGGCGTCGAGCTGGTCGTCATCATCACCGAGGGCATCCCGGTCAAGGACTCGGCGGAGTTCTTCACCTACGCCCAGTCCAAGGGCGTGCGCCTCATCGGCCCGAACTGCCCCGGCATCATCACGCCCGGCCAGTCCAACGTCGGCATCACGCCCCCGGACATCACAGGCCCCGGCCGCATCGGCCTGGTCTCGAAGTCCGGCACGCTGACCTACCAGATGATGTACGAGCTGTCCGACATCGGCTTCTCCACCGCCATCGGCATCGGCGGCGACCCGGTCATCGGCACCACCCACATCGACGCGCTCCGCGAGTTCGAGGCCGACCCGGACACCGACCTCATCGTCATGATCGGCGAGATCGGCGGCGACGCCGAGGAGCGCGCGGCGGCCTTCATCAAGGAGAACGTCACCAAGCCGGTCGTCGGCTACGTCGCGGGCTTCACCGCCCCCGAGGGCAAGACGATGGGCCACGCCGGCGCGATCGTCTCCGGCTCCGCCGGCACCGCGTCCGCCAAGAAGGAGGCCCTCGAGGCCGCCGGCGTCCGCGTGGGCAAGACCCCCACCGAGACGGCAAACCTCGCGAAGGAGATCCTCGCGGCGAAGGCCTGACCTTTCCGACGCACGCCCCCGGCGACCTCCGTGGTCGTCGGGGGCGTGCGTCGTCTGCGGGGTCGCGCCGTGGTGAGCGCCGACACCTGGGCGTGGCTCCCGCTCGCCGGGGGCGATCGGCGCGACCATGGCTCCGATGACCGCCACGACGACCCGACCCGAGGCGACCGGTGCCGCCCGCGCCTCGCTCCTGCCCGAGGGCTGGCTGCGCGCGCTCGTCGCCGCGCTCGAGGCCGCGCTGCTCGGCTGGCTCGTCTGCGTGGTCCCCGCGATCGCCGCGTACGTCGCCACCGCCGCCTCGCCGGCGCTCGGGGACAGCACGTGGCAGTCCGGGCTCGGCATCGGTTCCGCCGCCTGGTTGCTCGGCCACGGCGCCCCGGCCGGCTCGCTCTCCCTCGTCCCGCTCGGGCTCAGTGCCGTGCTCGCCGCCCTCGTCATGGGCACCGCCCGCCGGCACGTCCTCCGCGGCGGTGCGCACGTGGTGGTCGCGCTCGGGTACGTCGTGCTCGTCCAGCTCGTCAGCCTGCTCTCGCCGTTCGCGGTCGACCACGTGCGGCTCGCCGTCGGGTCCGCCGTCGTCGCGGCCGCGGGCTGCGCCTGGTCCTGGTGGCGGACCGGCGCGCGGACCCGGGACCTCATCGAGGACGACGCGGCCGGCGCCCCGAGCGACCGGTTCACCCACCGTGCGGGACTCGTCGGTGTGCGGGCGCTGCGCGGGGCGGGTGCCACGCTGGCCGTGCTCGTCGTCGTCGGGCTCGCCGCCGCCGTCGCCGCGATCGCGCTGCACGCGGACCGGGTCCTCGCCCTGCACGAGAGCTACGACGCCGGGATCGTCGGCGGAACCGTCCTCGTCCTCGGCCAGCTCGCCTACCTTCCGACACTCGGCGTGTGGGCGTTCGCCTACGTCGCCGGGCCCGGGTTCGCCGTGGGCACCGGGACGGCGGTCGGCCACGGGGGCGTCGAGCTGGGCGCGGTCCCGGCGATCCCGCTGCTCGGAGCCCTGCCGGAGTCCCCGTCCCCGCTGGGGATCTGGCCCACCCTGCTCGTCGTCCTCGCCGGTGCGGTCGGGGCCTGGTGGATGTGCCGTCCCGGGCACGCGCACCGCCTGCTCGACGCCGTCGCCTCCGCGCTCGGTGCTGCCCTCCTCGTCGGCGTCGCGACGCTGCTGGCGGGCCTCGTGTCGGCCGGCGCCATCGGCTCGGGTCGCATGGCGGACCTCGGGCCGGACGCCCTCGTCCTCGCCGGCCTCGTCACCGGGGAGGTCGCGCTCGGCGCCGTCCTCGTCGCCACCCTCCTCCACCCCCGCACCCGCACCGCGCTGGCCGGGGGAGTGGGCTCGGTCCGGGAGCGCCTCGAGCGCACCGACGGGACCACGGACGAGGCGCCCGACGACGACACACCCTCCGACGACGACACGCGCGGTTCGAGGCCTGGCACCGCCGCGTCGGGCGACGACACGCCCGGTGGAGGCGCGAGTGGCGGTGGTGCGCGCGCTGGTGCGGCAGGAGAGTCGGGCGCGACCGGGACAACGGGTGGCACGGCAACGAGCGGTGCGAAGGGCGCGGGCAGTGCAAAGGGCGGCACGGGCGCGGGCACTGCCGCCGGCTCGACGGGAGCGGGTAGCGCGAAGAGCGGCACGCGCACGGGCACGGGCTCCGGCGCGACCGCCACCCGCACAGCGTCGGCGGCCCAGGGGAACGCGTCCCGCTCCGGCCGCTGGTCGGCCACCGGGTCGATGGCCAGCGCGACGCCGACGCGCCGCGCGTACGGGCACGGCGCGACCGCGAGCGGCACCGCCGGCTGACCCGGGCGCCCCTCGCGTGCCGGCGTCGTCGTCGGTCCGGACCTGTCTCGCCCGGTACGGGCCCTTCGTCAGGCCCGGGGACCTGATCAGGCGCGGCCGGTGACCCGCGTCCCGGTGGCGCTGCGCGCGAGGTCGAGCGCGGCGTGGAGGTCGTCGACGAGGTCCCCGGCATCCTCGATGCCCACCGAGATGCGCACGAGGTCGTCGGGCACCTGCAGCGGCGTGCCGACGGCGGCGAGGTGGGTCATGGTCGCGGGGTGCTCGATGAGGGACTCGACCCCGCCGAGCGACTCGGCGAGGGTGAACAGCTCGGTGGACTCGACGAAGGTACGCGCGGTCTCGGCGTCGCGCAGGCGGACCGAGACCATGCCGCCGAAGCCGCTCATCTGGCGGGCGGCGACGTCGTGCCCCGGGTGCGTGGCGAGGCCGGGGTAGGCGACCTCGGTGACGAGGTCGTGGGCCGTCAGGGCGTCAGCCACCCTGGCGGCGTTCGTACAGTGCCGGTCCATGCGCACCGCGAGGGTCTTGATCCCGCGGCTGACGAGCCAGGAGTCGAACGGGGCCAGGCCCGTCCCGGTGTCGTTCTGCAGGTCGGCGAGCGACTCTCGCCACCGGTCGTCGGCCAGGACCACCGCGCCGCCGACGACGTCGGAGTGCCCGCCGAGGTACTTCGTCAGCGAGTGCAGGACGAGGTCCGCGCCGAGGGTGATCGGCTGCTGCAGGTAGGGCGTGGCGAACGTGTTGTCGACGACGACCACGGCCCCGACCGCGTGGGCGATCTCGGCGACGGCGGCGACGTCGACGATCCGCAGCAGCGGGTTGCTCGGCGTCTCGACCCACACGACGGTCGGCGCCTGCGCGGTCACGGAGGCGCGGACCGCGTCGACGTCCGTGAGGTCCACGGTGGCGAGCGTGACGCCCCAGGCGCCGTAGGTCGACTCGAGCAGCCGGTGGGTGCCGGCGTACGCGTCGTCCCCGAGGAGCACGTGGGCGCCCGGCCCGGTCAGCGCGCGCAGCACGGCGTCCTCGGCGGCCATCCCGCTCGCGAACGTCAGTGCCGACCGCCCGCCCTCGAGCTCGGCGAGCGTGTCCTGCAGCGCGGACCGGGTCGGGTTGCCCGTGCGGGTGTACTCGAAGCCGGCCCGCAGCACGCCGACGGAGTCGTGCCGGAAGGTCGAGGAGAGGTGGAGCGGTCTGCTCACGGCCCCCGTCGCCTCGTCGGGGGACTGACCTGCGTGGATGGTGCGTGTGCTCGGCTGCGTCATGCTCCCGACGCTAACGGTGCGAGCCGGGGGACCGGTGCGCGTGCCTCGCGGTGTCCGGGACGTGGGACGGGGACTTGACGGAGGGCTCGACGCGGGCCGACGCGAGCGGGCGTCGGCCCCGGTCAACCGGTCGGGAGGAGGCCCCGCAGCTGGTCGTCGAGCTCGTTCGCGCAGGCGTCGCGGCCCTGGTTCGTCACGGCGCCGTCGAGGCACTCCTGGTTCTCCATCTGCATGTTCCAGGCGAACGCCGGGACCAGGTGGAGGGCGGCGATGATCGAGCCGATGACGACGGTGACCGTGAGCGAGCGCTCGCGGCGCTGGGCGAGGGTCGGACCCGCGGGACGCTCCGACGACCCGCCGTCCTCGCTCGTGCCCCTGCCGGGAGGGCTGCTCCCGCCCCGCCTCGGCGGCAGCACGCCGGGCACGCCCGTTCCCGGGACGCCGGCACCGCCCCGGGGGTCCGTCGTCCGGCCCGCCGGCGCGCCCGCCGGGTTCGACCGCGCGTCCGTACCGCTCCTCGGCTCCCGGAACCGGCGGGCGTACACGGCCGCCGCCACGCCGAGGAGCGCGAGCACGCCCAGCCCGATCGTCGCGGGGAAGCGGGTGACGACCAGGGTGCCCAGCGCGCTGCCGATGACGAGCACGCTGGCCGCCGTCGACCACCGGCCGAGCTCGTGCGCGCGCTCCTCCTCGGAGCTCCGCGGCGGCGCCGGGTCCGTCGTCGGGGCGGGCTGCCGTCCGTTCGATGGCGTCGTCACCCGGTCATTGTCACCCGCCGGGCGTCTACCGTTGGACGTCGTGACCTCCGCACCCCCGCGCCCGCTCCGCCTCCTCGTGCTCGTCTCCGGCTCCGGGACCCTCCTGCAGGCCGTCCTCGACGCCGCCGCACCGGGCGCGCCGTTCGTCGTCGTCGGCGTGGGGACGGACCGGACCGGGACGCTCGGCGAGGAGCGGGCTCGGCGCGCGGGGATCCCGACCTTCGTGGCCCCCCTCCGTGACCACCCGGACCGCGCCGCCTGGGACGCCCACCTCGCCGGCGAGATCGCCGCGTACGAGCCGGACGTCGTCGTGAGCGCAGGCTTCATGAAGATCCTCGGCCCCGCCGTGCTCGGCGCGCGGCCCGTCCTCAACACCCACCCCGCGCTGCTGCCGTCCTTCCCCGGCGCCCACGGGGTCCGCGACGCCCTCGCCCACGGCGTGCGCGTCACCGGGTGCACGTGCCACGTGGTCGACGCCGGGGTGGACACCGGCCCGATCGTCGACCAGCGGGCCGTCCGGATCGAGGACGGCGATACCGAGGAGACCCTCCACGAGCGGATCAAGGTCGAGGAGCGGGCCATGCTCGTCGACGTCCTCACGCGTCTCGCGCGCAGCGATCTCAGCCTGCCGACCCCCCGGCACGGGGCGGTCCCGCCCGCGTAGACTCGGGGACGGCCGCGACTGGCGAACGAGGTGGGTGACCACCGGGGAGCGGCCGACGAACCCCTCACCGCGCCGCTCGCCTGGGCGCCGGGGCCGGGTGCGCACCGCGCCCGGGACCGCCGAGAAGAGGAGGACCCCGTGAACGCCCAGCCGACCCCCGACGCCGCTGCAGGCACCGCAACCGCCGGACCCGCTGCCGATGGCCCCGTAGCCGCCGGCCCCGTAGCCGACAGTCCCGTGGCCGACGCGACCCCGACCGCGGACACCGCCCCCGGCGCCGGGCCCGAGCGCACGACCCGCGCCGCCGCCGACCGCCACGCCGTGCGCCGCGCGCTGGTCTCCGTGTACGACAAGACCGGGCTGGTCGAGCTCGCGGGGGCGCTGGCGGAGGCGGGCGTCGAGATCGTCTCGACCGGGTCGACCGCTGCCCGCATCGCCGAGGCCGGCATCCCCGTCACCCCGGTCGAGCAGGTCACGGGATTCCCCGAGTGCCTCGACGGGCGCGTGAAGACCCTCCACCCCAACGTCCACGCCGGCGTGCTGGCGGACCGGCGGCTCGCCGACCACCGCGAGCAGCTCGACGAGCTGGGGATCGAGCCGTTCGACCTCGTGGTCGTCAACCTCTACCCGTTCGCGCAGACCGTCGCCTCCGGCGCCGGGTACGACGACGCCGTGGAGCAGATCGACATCGGGGGCCCCACGATGGTGCGGGCCGCGGCGAAGAACCACCCGTCGGTCGCGGTCGTGGTCGACCCGGACCGGTACGGCGAGGTGACCCGGGCGCTCGCCGAGGGCGGCTTCACGTTCGCCGAGCGGCGCGCCCTCGCCGCCGTGGCGTTCGCCCACACCGCCGCCTACGACGCCGCCGTGGCCACCTGGTTCGCCGAGCAGGCCGCCGACGCCGAGACGGCCACCTCCGGGTACGAGGCCGACGCCCCCGCCGCGCAGGCCCCCGCCTACGTCGGGCTCGGTCTCGAGCGGCGCGCCACCCTGCGCTACGGCGAGAACCCGCACCAGGCGGCCGCGCTCTACGCGGCCGCCGGCGTCGAGGGCGGGATCGCCGGCGCCACCCAGCTCCAGGGCAAGGCGATGAGCTACAACAACTACGTCGACGCCGACGCCGCCCTGCGCGCCGCGCTCGACCACGAGCGGCCCGCCGTGGCGATCATCAAGCACGCCAACCCGTGCGGGATCGCGGTCGGCGAGAGCGTCGAGGCCGCCTACCGTGCCGCGCACGCCTGTGACCCGGTTTCCGCCTACGGCGGCGTCATCGCGGCGAACCGGCCCGTGACCGCGGCGATGGCCGAGGCGATGGCGGGCGTGTTCACCGAGGTGCTCGTGGCGACCGAGGTCGAGGAGGCGGCGCGCGAGCTGCTCGCCCGGCGCAAGAACCTGCGCGTGCTCACCGTGACGCCCGAACCGCGCGGCGGCACCGAGATCCGGCCGATCACCGGCGGGGCGCTCGTCCAGGCCCGCGACGCCGTGGACGCGCCCGGCGACTCGATCGAGGGGTGGACCCACGTGTCCGGGGAGCCCGCCGACGAGGCGACCCTTGCCGACCTCGAGTTCGCGTGGCGCTCCGTGCGGGCCGTGCGATCGAACGCCGTGCTGCTCGCCGACGCCGGCGCGACGGTCGGCGTGGGCATGGGGCAGGTCAACCGCGTCGACTCGTGCCGTCTCGCGGTCGAGCGGGCGAACACGCTCGGGGTCGAGGTGAGCTCCGACGTCGAGTCCGCCGGTGGTGCGCAGGCCGGTGCGGAGGACGGTGCGGCCGGGGCGACGCCCGAGCGTGCGCGCGGCTCGGTCGCGGCGTCGGACGCGTTCTTCCCGTTCGCCGACGGACTGCAGGTGCTCATCGACGCCGGCGTCCGTGCGGTGGTCCACCCGGGCGGCTCGATCCGTGACGACGAGGTGACTGCGGCCGCCCAGGCCGCCGGCGTGACGATGTACCTCACGGGCACGCGCCACTTCGCCCACTGACGACGCACGTCCCCTCGTCGAGATTGCGGTTCGTCGTCGCCGAGATTGCGGTTCGTCGAGGTTGAGTTCGTCGAGAGTGCGGTTCAGGTGGCGGGAGGACCGCCTGACCCGCACTCTCGAGCAATCGTGGCTCCCAACCGCAATCTCGGCGTGCACCAACCGCAACCTCGATGGGCACCAACCGCAATCTCGACGACGGAGGGGTCAGGGGCGGGCGATCGCGTCGCGGAGGCGGCGGGCCGGGTCGGCGGCGACCTCCAGATCGAGCATCGGACGGGCGTCGCCGGCGAGGGACCGCCGCAGCGGCGGGACGTCGCGCGGGTGGTCCGCCGTCGCGGCCCCGGTGAGCCGGCCGGCCGCATCGGTCCACAGCCAGGTGGTGCCGGCGTCGTCGGACCGGACGACCGCGGGCTCGCCCGCGGGCGCGCCGAGCACCGCCACGTCGTGGCCGAACATCTCGGAGAACACGTACGACGCCGGGCGGGGCGGCGGCTCGAGACCGAGCAGTCCCGCGGCGACGGCCGCGGGATGGTGGAGGGCGCCCTTCCAGTGGGCGCCCGGCTCGACGGAGCCGTCGGGGAGAGCGGTGGCCGCGACGTCGCCGACCGCCCGCAGCCAGGCCGGCCCACCGATCGCGCGGCCGGTCGCGTCCACGAGGACGTGCCCGGAGCCGGTGAGCTCCGCGACGCCGGAGAGCCAGCCCGTCTCCGGCGCGGCGCCGAGGGCGGCGAGCACGGTGTCGGCCTGCAGCTCGCGGCCGTCCGCGAGCCTGACGGTCCGTCCGGCGGGCCGCACGGACGGGTGCGATCGCGCGGCCCCGTCGTCGGCCGATCCAGTGACGTCCCTGACCGCCGCGCCCGTGACGAGCCCGACCCCGGCCGCGTCGAACCACGCGCGCACGTGCGCGCCGAGGACCCCCGGCGCCCGTCCGAGCGGCTGCGCGCCGGCCTCGACCACGGTCACGTCGACGCCCGCCGCGGCCGCCGACCCGGCCACCTCCGCTCCTATCCACCCCGCCCCGACGACGACGAGCCGCGCACCGGGGGCCAACGCCTCGCGCAACGCGGCCGCGTCCGCCGCCGACCGGAGCACGCGCGCACCGGGCCACGGCGGGTCGACCGCCCGCGCCCCGGAGGCCGCGACGACGGTCCTCGCCCTCATGACGGCGCCGTCGTCGAGGGTGATCGCGGCCTCCTCGCCGAGGTCGCTGACCGAGGTGACCCTCGCGAGCCGGTGGTCGACGTCCAGCGCGGCGAGGTCGCCGAGCCCGGCGTCGGCAAGGGCCGGCGGAGCGTCCTGGGTCAGCAGGTGCGTCGAGAGGGTCGTGCGGTCGTACGGCGCGCGGTCCTCGGCCCCGACCAGCAGCATTGACCCGTCGAACCCGCCCTCGCGCAGCGCGGCGGCGGTCCTCAGGCCGGCCACGCCACCACCGACCACGAGCACGTCGACGGCGGTCTCGGGGGTGGCGTCGTCGTCGGAGGGGGAGCCGGGAGCCTGCATCCGGCCACGGTAGCCTCGCCGCGTGACGACCAACCGCGCACCCGTGCTGCCGGGGCTCGCGATCCTCGGGTGGCTCGTCGTCGTCGTGCTCGTGGGTGTCGTCGTCGACGTCCCCACGGCCTGCTACCTGCTCGCCGGGATGCTCGTCGTGGTCGCGGTGGTCCGGGCCGCCTTCGGGGCACGGGAGATCATCGGCGGACGGGCGCTCGCGATCGACCTGGTCACACTGCTCGGCGCGGCGGCGGTCCTCGCGTTCCTCGCGCCCTGGGGCGAGGCCGTCGCGGTCTGACCGGCCCGCCCGCGGGAGCGCGCCGCCCGGCGCGGGAGCGGTGCCCAGCACGAGCGCAGTGCCACACGCGGGCACGTGTCGCTCCCGGGCCCCCGACCTGATAATGGACGGGTGCACCCGTTACTGCAGGACTCCTTGCTCGTTCTCGTCTTCGTCCTCATCGGCGGTGTGTTCGCGGCCTCGGAGTTCGCGCTCGTCTCCCTGCGCGAGTCGCAGGTCCGGTCGATGGCCCAGAAGGGCGGCAGCGGCGCGACCGTCGCCAGGCTGACGGAGAACCCGAACACCTTCCTGTCCGCCGTGCAGGTCGGCGTCACGCTGGCCGGCTTCTTCTCGGCGTCCTACGGCGCGTCGACGATCGCCCCCTACGTCTCCCCGTACCTCGTGGACTGGGGTCTGTCCGAGAGCGCCGCCGGGACGGTCTCGTTCATCGGGATCACCCTCATCGTGTCCTACATGTCCCTCGTCTTCGGCGAGATGGTGCCCAAGCGTCTCGCCATGCAGGGGGCCGAGAAGTTCTCGATGGTGGTGGCCCGCCCGCTCAACCTCATCGCCCTCGTGCTGCGCCCGGTCATCTGGTTGCTCGACGTCTCGACGAACCTCGTGCTGCGCCTGCTCGGCCGCGACCCGCACGCCCGCGCCGAGGAGATGGACGCGGAGGAGCTGCGCCAGATCGTCGTCGGTCACGAGGGACTCGGGGACGAGGAGCGGCAGATCGTCGCCGACCTGCTGGCCGTGGGGGAGCGGTCCGTCCAGGAGGTGATGACGCCGCGCACCGAGGTCGAGTTCCTCGACGCCGACACGACGATCGACGAGGCCCGCGCCACCGTCGGCGCGATGGAGCACTCGCGCTACCCCGTCCGGGGCGAGAACGACGACGACATCCTCGGCTTCGTCCACGTCCGCGACTTCATCAACCCCGGGCCGGAGATCCGGTTCGTCCGCGACCTCGTGCGCGAGACCCTCTACTTCCCCACGGGCAAGGCGGTCCTGTCCACGCTCACCGAGATGCGCCGCACGCACGCGCACTTCGCCGTCATCGTCGACGAGTACGGCGGTACCGACGGCATCGTGACGATGGAGGACGTCGTCGAGGAGTTCGTCGGCGAGATCCACGACGAGTACGACCGGGAGGAGCCCGAGGTCGTCGAGGGCGCCGGTGCGGACGACGTCTCCGGGCTGCTCAGCCGCGCGGAGATCCAGCGGCTCTTCGAGGTCGAGCTGCCCGACGGGCCCTACGACACGCTCGCCGGCTACATCATGTCCGAGCTCGGCCGCCTGCCCGCCGAGGGCGACACCGTGGCCTGGGGCGACGCGACCCTCACGGTCCGCACGCTCGACGGCCGCCGGGTCGACCGCGTGACCGTCACCCGGGCCGAGCGCGACCCGGTCGACGACGGCGGACGCGATCTCGCCGTCGGTGCGGACGAGATCGGCGCCGACGGGCCGAAGGAGGCGGGAACCCCCAGGGGGCCGTCCGGCCCCCAGGTCGAGCTCCGGAACGCGGCGGAGCGGGGCGAGGACCCGCTTGCCGTCGACGGCCGGATCGAGAGCGGCGAGGGACGATCCGGCGCGGGCGGTACCGGGGCGCACTAGCCTGGGGTGGTGCGGGGCTCGACGGGCCGGTCGCGATCCGACCGGCTCGCACCCCACCGACCACGTCCACGTACCCCGACGAAGGAGTCCTGCATGTCCGCCACCCCCGTGAACGTCACCGTCACGGGCGCCGCCGGCCAGATCGGCTACGCCCTCCTGTTCCGCATCGCCTCGGGCCAGCTGCTCGGCCCCGACACCCCCGTGCGCCTGCGCCTGCTGGAGATCCCGCAGGCCGTCACGGCCGCCGAGGGCACGGCGATGGAGCTGGCCGACGGCGCGTTCCCGCTGATGGCCGGGGTCGACATCTTCGACGACCCGACGAAGGCGTTCGACGGCGCCAACGTCGGCCTGCTCGTGGGCGCGCGTCCGCGCGGCGCCGGCATGGAGCGCGGCGACCTGCTCGCCGCCAACGGCGGGATCTTCGGCCCGCAGGGCAAGGCGATCAACGCGGGGGCCGCGGACGACATCCGGGTCCTCGTCGTCGGGAACCCGGCCAACACCAACGCCCTCATCGCCGCGAAGAACGCGCCCGACGTGCCGGCCTCGCGATTCACCGCGATGACGCGGCTCGACCACAACCGGGCCGTCAGCCAGCTCGCCGCCAAGACCGGCGCCGCCGTCAGCGACATCGACCGGCTGACCATCTGGGGCAACCACTCCTCGACCCAGTACCCGGACCTCACGCAGACGACGATCGCCGGGGCGCCGGCGACCGACCTGCTCGCCGACCGCGAGTGGGTGGAGAACGACTTCATCCCGACCGTGGCCAAGCGCGGCGCCGCGATCATCGAGGCGCGCGGTGCGTCGTCGGCGGCCTCGGCCGCGTCGGCCGCGATCGACCACGTGCACGACTGGGTCAACGGTGTGACGGGCTCGTGGACCTCGGCCGCGATCTACTCCGACGGCTCGCACTACGGCGTGCCCGAGGGCGTCGTCTACTCGTTCCCCGTGACCTCGGAGAACGGGGAGTGGAGGGTCGTCGAGGGGCTCGAGATCGACGAGTTCTCGCGCGGGCGGATGGACGCGACGGCTGCCGAGCTGGTCGAGGAGCGCGACGCGGTTGCGGCGCTCGGGCTGATCTGACGGGGTTCCGTCGGCCGATGAGCCGGCGGTTGCCCGGCCGATGTGCTGGCGGAAGATCCGGCACGACGCCGGAGCGGACCTCACGGGGCCGCCACCTTCGGGTGGCGGCCCCGTCGTCGTGGGTCGACCGCCCCTCTTCGCTCGTCGAAGGATCAGGCGTCGATCGACCCCGAGGGGACAACTCCCCGTGGCCTGGATCATCCGTTCTTCAAGCAGGCGTTTTACTTGCCGGAACGCCCCATCTCGACCTGCGTGGCGGATCTTTGCCGATCAATTACCTCGACCATCCAGAAGGAGTCGCATGACCGAGGACAACCATGCCGGGCCGGAGCTCTCATTCGGTGTCGACGAGGGGCAGTTCGCACAGATTGGTGTGGACGAGGCCGGGCGGATCGCCTACGTGGAGATCGACGGCGGTTGGGCGTCCGAGCTGACCCCGGAGGAGCTGGCTGCAGCGCTGATGGAGGCATACGGTGCCGCTCAGATGGCGCGTGTACCGGCTGAGGGGGACGAGCCTGTGTCGGCCGGAGGACGACGGATTCCGCAGGTCACCCCGATCGCGGATGAGGTTCGCGCACGGCTGGAGGCGCGGCGCAACGGGACCGCCGGCGGTGCTAGGGATGCCGCCCGTCGCAGCACCGGTGCGCAGCCGGATAGCGGTATCGGGACAGAACCGAACCGCGGCGACCAGCTCGAACAGGCGAAACGCATGATCGAGCTTGCGCGTCGGGCACGGGAGGAGCGTGAGCTCTACCGCGACCGCCTGATGGAGATGTACTCGACCGAGTTCGAGGATGCGAACTCAGAGAAAAACTTGGCGGTCGTCTCACGTCACGGCTCTCCTGTCAGTTTGTCGATCGGGGAGATCTGGACGCGTCGACGGGCAGAGCCTCTCGCGCGCGCCCTGCTCGAGATCGTCGACGCCGCCGCCGCTCGTCTCGACGAGATGAACCGACGACTCGCGCAGGACTTCCCGGCAACCACCGAACTCATCACGCGCGCGCAGAACCGCTGACACTCTCACCAACGATCGGAGCAATGGAATGAACGTCAGGGTCGACACCGACGACCTTCGCACGGACGCCTCGCACTGGGAGGCGTTCTCGACCGATACCTTCACCCCCACCGCGAACCAGGTCGACGACCTCACGATGCCGGAAGGTGCACTTCCAGGTGCTGCGATCGAGCTCGGCGTGAAGGAGGCGTACGAGGCGGTCCGATCGACGGTCGACACGCTCGCGGGCGACGGGCCGACAGCCTTCACCGCCGTCGCCAGCGTGCTGCGGCGAGCGGCCGACATCTACGAGGACACCGACTACCAGTCCGAGATCGATTTCTCGCGCGTCTGAGCGCAGCACGATAGAAGGGACACCAAGACATGTCGCTCAAGGACTCGATCATCAGCGACGGAGGCGAGGCGCTACTCGAGATCGAGCAGCTCCTTGCCGACTGCACCGAGGTGCAGAACAGCTGCCCAGGCTTCCTCCGATATCTTGTGGACCCGACGATCGATCCTCTCCGTGAGGACGCCGAGGTGCTCATCGAATATGTCGAGGAGCTCATCGATCGTCTGGGCGATGCGGAACTCATCCGAGAGGTCGCACTGGACTGGCAGACCTGGGGCGATGACATGGGCGGTCATGCCACGAGCATCAGCCCGACGGGGACCAATCTTCCCTCGCTCGACTCATGGGACGACAACGGGGACGTCTATTCGACGGTGGCGGGGCAGCAGCACGCAGCAGTCGGTACCGCTCTGCCCGAGATCGCCTATGCGATCCATGATCAGCTCGAAGACATGGCGCAGCACCTGGAAAACTACTGGCGAGAAGCTTTCGAGTTCATCGGCCAGCTCGTTGGTGGGGTCGTCGGGGTCATCGGATCCATAGCGGGACTCATCGCGGCATGCCTTGCGACCGGCCTCACCGCAGGTCTCCTCGCGCTGGGAATCGTTGCGGCTGTCAGTGCGTTGATCGCGTCCATCACCGCGCTGGTCACCCTCCCGGGCAAGTGGGACGATGTCATGGCCGAACTTGATGGCATCACCGTCGATGCTCTCGGTGAGCTCCAGAGGATGCTCAACGATCCCATCGGCAATCACGCCAACCTTGACAGCGGCACGTGGCCGCCGCACATCGCGATCAACTGACGCGTCCGGTCCGGCACGGGACCGGACCTCACGGGGCCGCCACCTTCGGGTGGTGGCCCCGTCGTCGTGCGCGGCGAGGCATCCGTCGACGGCGCGCCGAGCCTCGCCGATCGGTCTCCCGGCAGGGCGTCCGAGGGCCCCGAACCGCACTCTCGACCAGTGAGCGGGGCCGTCTGAAATCGCGTGCGGAAAATTGCAGCACCTCTTGCAGGATGACTTGCAGCCTGGTTGGGTAGGCGCCAGCGCACCGCCGCGCCCGACGAAGGAGTCACCGGTCCATGAGCGTCACCCGACCTCGCCCAGTCACGTCCACCCTCGCCGTCCTCTCGGCGGTCGCTCTGCTGGGCTCCGGCCTCGCGGCCGGCGGAACGCTCGCCGCCGCGACGTCGGCCGGCGCGGTACAGGCCTCGCCCGCCGCCGGGACGGCACTGCCCGCGGCGCCGAGCCCCGCGGCGCCGCTTCCCGCGCCGGACACTCCCGCGGTACCCGCGCCCGACGCGAGCGACCGCCAGGTCGTCCTTGCAGGCGACCTCCAGACCGAACTCGGCTGCGCCGCCGACTGGGACACCGCCTGTGCGGAGACCACACTGACGGGCACCGACGTCGAGGGTGTCTACGAGCTCACCGCCGAGGTCCCGGCGGGCACCTGGCAGTTCAAGGCCGCGCTCGACGGTGTCTGGGACGGCGCGATCGGCGACGGCGAGGACAACTACTCGATCACCCTCGCCGCGCCCACCACGGTCACCTTCCGGGTCGACGACGCCGCCGGCACCCTCGCCATCGATCTGCCCGACCTCCCGGGCGAGTACGACGAGTCCACCGATGACGCGCTCGTCGCCGAGCCCTATCGCGACGCGGGAGCGGGGGAGAGCTTCTACTTCGTCCTCACCGACCGGTTCGAGAACGGCGACCCGTCGAACGACACCGGCGGGATCGCGGGCGACCGGCTCGACCACGGCTTCGACCCGACGAACCGAGGCTTCTACCAGGGCGGCGACATCGCCGGCCTGAGCGAGCAGCTCGACTACATCGAGGGCCTGGGCACGACCGCGATCTGGCTCACGCCGTCGTTCGTCAACCGCCCCGTCCAGGGCGAGGGCGAGGACGCCTCCGCGGGGTACCACGGCTACTGGATCACCGACTTCACGCAGATCGACCCGCACCTGGGCACGAACGCCGAGCTCGAGGCCTTCATCGACGACGCTCACGCCCGCGGCATCGACGTCTACTTCGACATCATCACCAACCACACGGCCGACAACTTCTCGTTCGCCGAGGGGGAGTACGCCTACCGGGACATCGCGACCTACCCCTACACGGACGCGGCCGGCACCGCCGTCGACGTCTCCGCGCTCGCCGGCTCGCCCGACTTCCCCGAGCTCGACCCGGCCACGTCGTTCCCCTACACGCCCGTGCGCAACGACGGCGCCGTCGACATGGTCCCCGAGCTGTTCAACGATCCCACCGTCTACCACCACCGCGGCAGCTCGACCTGGGAGGGCGAGTCCGTCACCTTCGGCGACTTCGAGAACCTCGACGACGTGATGACCGAGGACCCGCGCGTGGTCGCCGAGTTCATCGACATCTACACGACCTGGATGGACCTCGGCATCGACGGGTTCCGCATCGACACCGTCAAGCACGTCAACGTCGAGTTCTGGGAGGAGTTCACCGCCGCCCTCGACCTTCACGCCGAGGCTACGAACCCCGACTTCTTCACGTTCGGCGAGGTCTTCGACGCCGACGCGACGCTCACGTCCCCGTACGTGCGGGACACCGACATGACCTCGGTGCTCGACTTCGCTTACCAGTCCTCGGCCCTCAACTATGCGAGCGGCTACACCGCCCAGGGCCTCGCGGGTCTCTTCGCGTCCGACGACTACTACACGACCCCGCACTCGACCTCGACCTCCCTGCCGACCTTCCTCGGCAACCACGACATGGGGCGCGTCGGCTACCTCCTCCAGGGGCGCGGCGACGAGCTCGCCCGCTCCGAGCTCGGCCACTCCCTCATGTACCTCACGCGCGGTCAGCCGGTCGTCTACTACGGCGACGAGCAAGGGTTCGTCGGGACCGGCAACGACAAGGGCGCCCGGCAGTCGCTCTTCGCCTCCCGGACCGCCGAGTACACCGACCAGACCCTCCTCACCGGGGAGCAGGTCGGCTCCCGCGACCTCTTCGACACCGGCGCCCCGCTCTACACCCACATCGCCGAGCTCGCGCAGCTCCGCGAGGACCACCCCGCCCTCGTCACCGGCGCCCAGGTCGAGCTCTACGCCGAGTCGGGCGGCGGCGTGTACGCCTTCAGCCGCGTCGATCGCGCGGACCCCGTCGAGCACCTCGTGGCCGTCAACAACCTGACGACGCCGCAGACCGTCACCCTCGACACGCTCAGCCGCGACGCGACCTACACCCCGATCCTCGGCGACGGCGCCGCCCTCACCGCCGACGGCGCTCAGGTGACGATCGAGGTCCCGCCGCTCACGGCCCTCGCGTGGGTCGCCGACACCACCGTCGCACCGGTGGGCGACGGCACCCTCGAGATGTTCCCCGGCGGCACCGAGCTCGCCGGGTCCGGCAACACGCCGACCCTGGCACCGATCTCCGCCGACGTCCCGGACAACCACTACCTCGAGACCTCGTTCGCCTACCGGGTCGCCGGCGAGACCGACTGGCAGCCGCTCGGCGTCGCCGAGGACGACACCCCGCGCGTCTTCCACGACGTCGAGGGACTCGCCGCGGGCACCGTCGTCGAGTACCGCGCCGTGGCGACCGACGCCGACGGTGCCTCGTTCGCGGGCTCGACCTTCGGCGTCGTCGGATACGACCTCTCCGGCACGCCGGCGGACGACGGCCCGGGCGACGGCGAGATCGTCACCGTCCCCGGCTCCCACCAGGCCGCCATGGGCTGCCCCGGTGACTGGCAGCCCGGCTGCGCCGACTCCGCGCTCACCCTCGACGAGGCCTCCGGCCTCTACGTCGGCACCTTCGATCTCCCCGCCGGCGACTACGAGTACAAGATTGCGATCGGCGACAGCTGGGACGTCAACTACGGCGCCGGCGGCGTCCCCGGCGGAGACAACGTCAGCTACAGCCACGACGGCGGCGAGATCACCTTCGTCTACGACCCCGCCACCCACCTGTTCACGAGCACCGCCGAGGGGCCGCTCGTCACCCTTCCCGGATCGTTCCAGCCGGCGCTCGGCTGCGGCTCCGACTGGGCGCCCGACTGCCTCGCCTCGCTCATGTGGGACGCGGACGGCGACGGCGTCTACACCTTCACCACCACCGAGATCCCCGTGGGCAGCCACGAGGTCAAGGCCGCGCACGGCCGTTCCTGGGCCGAGAACTACGGGGTCGGCGGCGAGCTCGACGGCGCGAACTACCCGTTCGTCGTCTCCTCCGACGGCGAGGAGGTCACCTTCTCCTACGACCTCGCCACCCACGTGCTCGACATCTCGGTGGAGAACCCGGCGGTGCCGGGCACCGGCCAGACGCTGGCCCACTGGGTCGACCGGGGGACCATCCTGTGGCCCACCGACCTCGCCGGTGACGACCCGACCGGATCGACCTACACCCTCCATCACGCGGCCGACGGCGGCATGGCCGTCGTCGACGGGGCCGTGACCGGGGCTGACGGCTCGATCACCCTGAGCTACGACACGGCCGGTCCCACCGACGAGCAGGCCGCGACCTGGCCGCACCTCGCCGGCATGTCGGCCCTGAGCGTCGACGAGGCGGACCGCGCAGTCTTCGAGGAGGCCCTGCGCGGCCAGCTCCTCGTCACCCGCACCGGAGACACGGTCGAGGCGGCCACCGGCGTGCAGGTCCCCGGGGTGCTCGACGACCTCTACGCCGACGGCGCGAGGCAGACCGCGCTCGGCCCGGTCGTCGAGGGCGGGGTCCCGCACCTCGCGATCTGGGCGCCCACCGCCCGCACCGTCACCCTCCAGCTCTTCGACGACGCCGCCGGCACCGGTGAGCCCACCGAGGTCGAGATGACCCGGGACGAGGACGGCACGTGGTCCGCCGCGGGCAGCGCCGACTGGCTGGGCCGCGCCTACCGCTACGACGTCGAGGTGTTCGTCCCGTCGACCGGGCAGGTCGAGCACAACGTCGTCACCGACCCCTACTCCCTCGCACTGACGACGAACAGCACGCACTCGGTGCTGCTCGACCTCGACGACCCCGCGCTGGCCCCCGAGGTCTGGACGGACAGCGAGGCCCCCGTGATCGAGGACTTCGTCGACCGGTCGATCTACGAGCTGCACGTGCGCGACTTCTCCATCTCCGACGAGACGGTCCCCGAGGAGCTGCGCGGCACGTACGGCGCGTTCGCGCTCGAGGGCACCGACGGGGTCGAGCACCTCGAGGAGCTCGCCGACGCCGGGATGAACACCATCCACCTCCTGCCCACCTTCGACATCGCCACGATCGAGGAGGACCGGGCGGAGCAGGTCGTCCCGGAGATCCCCGACGCCGGACCGGCGTCCACCGAGCAGCAGGCCGCGGTGAGCGCGGTGGCCGACCAGGACGCCTTCAACTGGGGCTACGACCCGCTGCACTACTCCGTCCCGGAGGGCTCCTACGCGTCCGACGGGAACCAGGACGGCGGCGACCGCGTGGTCGAGTACCGCGAGATGGTCGGCGGGCTGCACCGCTCCGGCTACCAGGTGGTCCTCGACCAGGTCTTCAACCACACGGCCGCGTCGGGCCAGTCCGAGCAGTCCGTGCTCGACCGGGTCGTGCCCGGCTACTACCACCGGCTCTCGCTGACGGGGCAGGTGGAGACCTCGACCTGCTGCCAGAACATCGCCACCGAGCATGCGATGGCGGAGCAGCTGATGGTCGACTCGGTCGTCACGTGGGCGCGGGAGTACCGGGTCGACGGGTTCCGGTTCGACCTCATGGGCCACCACAGCCGGGAGAACATGGAGGCCGTCCGGGCCGCGCTCGACGAGCTCACCCTCGAGGACGACGGCGTCGACGGGTCCGAGATGTACATCTACGGCGAGGGCTGGAACTTCGGCGAGGTGACGGACAACGCCCGGTTCGAGCAGGCCACGCAGGGCCAGCTCGACGGCACCGACATCGGCGCCTTCAACGACCGGCTGCGCGACGCCGTCCACGGCGGCGGCCCGTTCGACGAGGACAAGCGGGAGAACCAGGGCTTCGGCACCGGACTGTTCACCGACCCCAACGGCGTCTCGACGGCGACACCCGAGGAGCAGCGCGCCGACCTTCTCCACCGCACGGACCTCGTCCGGCTCGGCATGGCGGGCAACCTGGCGGACTACACGTTCGTCACGAGCACCGGGTCCGAGCAGCGCGGCGACGAGCTCGACTACAACGGGGCGCCCGCCGGGTACGCCTCCTCGCCGTCGGAGTCCGTCAACTACGTCGACGCGCACGACAACGAGACGCTCTACGACCTCGGCATCTGGCGCCTGCCCACCGACACGTCGATGGCTGACCGGGTCCGGATGAACACCCTGTCCCTCGCCACGGTCGCGCTCGGGCAGTCCCCGGCGTTCTGGCACGCAGGCACCGACCTGCTCCGATCGAAGTCGATGGACCGGGACAGCTACAACTCCGGCGATCACTTCAACGCGGTCGACTGGTCCGGGCAGTCGAACAACTTCGGGGTCGGCCTGCCGCCGGAGGAGAAGAACGGCGCCCACTGGGACCTGCTCACGCCGCTGCTGGAGAATCCGGCGCTCACCCCCGAGCCGGCGGACATCGCGGCCGCGCACGAGCAGTCGCTCGACCTGATGCGGCTGCGGACATCGACCGAGCTGTTCCGCCTCGGGGACGCCGATGCGATCCAGGAGATGGTCACCTTCCCCAACGGGGGAGCGGACGCCACCCCCGGTCTGCTCGTCATGTCGGTGGACGACACGACGGGACGTGACGTCGACCCGGATCTCGACCGGCTCGTCACGGTCTTCAACGCCTCGCCCGAGCCGATCACCGAGGCCGTCGACGGACTGGCCGGTGTCGAGCTCGCCCTCCACGAGGTCCAGGCGAACGGCGACGACGAGGTGGTCCGCGGCACCACGTGGGACGCGGCCACCGGCACGGTGACGATCCCGGCGCGCACCGTCGCCGTCCTCGTGGCGGAGCAGGACGCCGAGCCGCCCGTCGAGCCGGCCCCGACCCACGGGTTCTTCCTCGACAACGGCTGGGACGACTCGCCCGACCACATCTTCCGCTTCGGCGTCCCGTCGGCCCAGGTCGTCGTGGGCGACTGGGACGGCGACGGCACCGACACCGTCGGCGTGCGCGACAACGCGACGTTCTTCCTGCGCAACCGGCACGCCGCCGGCTCGGCCGACGTCGTGCTGGTCTACGGGCACCGCGGGGACGAGGTGCTCGTCGGCGACTGGGACGGCGACGGTGTGGACACCTTCGCCGTCCGCCGCGGCAACCGGTTCCACCTGCGCAACTCTCTGACCAGCGGCCCGGCGGACGTCACGCTCGACTACGGCCGGGCGAGCGATCCGGTGCTCGTGGGGGACTGGGACGCCGACGGAGCGGACACCCTCGGCGTACGCCGGGGGAGCCGCTACTTCCTCGACGACTCCCTCGCTGGCGGGTGGGCGTCCCAGGAGTTCACCTACGGACGCGACGGTGACGTCGTGCTCGTGGGCGACTGGGACGGCGACGGTCACGACACGCTCGCGGTCCGCCGAGGCAACCGGTACCTCCTGCGCAACTCGTTCACCGACGGCTGGGCCGACCTCGACCTCACCTACGGACGCGCGGACGACGAGGTGCTCGTCGGCGACTGGGACGGCGACGGGACGGACACGCTGGGGGTGCGTCGTCGGCCGTCCTGACCGGGCCGAAGGTCCCGGCGGGCACGCCCGCTCTCGCGACGCCCGCGCTCCTCGCACTCGGGGTGGCGGCCTGCAGCGGTGACGACGAGCCGGCCGACGGCGACTCCGCGGCCTCCATCGACGAGACGCTGAGCGTCTACGGGCAGTGACCGCGTAGCGGGCAGGACCGCTGTCCGGGTGACGGCCCGCTGAACGCGGGATGACCGTTGGTGGGCGGGTCCGTGCGAGCGGTCCCGGCGTCGGTGCCGCGTGTCACCATGACCGCGCGCGGCACCGGACCGGTGCCGCCGACCGCACACCACCGAGGAGCTGCGCGACGTGACTGATCGCCCCACCACCGGACGACGGGGGGTGGGGCTGGGCGCCGTCGTCGCTCTCGGCCTGACCTCCGTGGTCGTCCCCGTGGCCGCCCTGCCGGCCGCCGCCGCACCCGACGACTCGGCCGTCGTCATCACCGAGTACTACGCGCGCGGCGGGTCCGCGAACGCGCCGTACCAGCAGAAGTTCGTCGAGCTGTACAACCCGACGGACGAGCCGATCGACCTGTCCGGGATGTCGCTGCAGTACCGGTCCGCGACCGGTAGCGGCGCGACGAACAACAACGTCGCCCTCGAGGGCACCATCGAGCCCGGTGAGCACTTCGTCGTCTCCGGTGCCTCGAACGGCGGCAACGGTGAGGACATCTCCGCGCTGGCCGACCAGGACGCTGGGGGCTCGTTCAACCCGGGCGGGACCAACGGGGTCGTCGTGCTGGTCGACGGCACGGACAACGTCACTCTCCCGCAGGGCACCGTGGCCACCGGTGACCTCGACGGCGCGATCGTCGACCTCGTCGGCACCGGCACCGCCACGACCTTCGAGACAGCCGCGGCCGCCTCCGAGGGAAACAACAGCACTCCGCTGTCCTGGCAGCGCGACGGGTTCGCCGACTCGGACGACAACTCGACCGACTTCACGATGGCCGCCCCGACCCCCGAGATCGAGGGCGGCGGCGATCCGGACCCCGACCCGGACCCCGAGCCCGGCGAGCCCGTGACGATCGAGGAGATCCAGGGCGAGGGCGACGCGACCCCGCTCGCGGGCCAGTCCGTCACCACTCGCGGCGTCGTCACCGCCGTCTACCCGACCGGCGGCTTCAACGGCTTCACGATCCAGACCGAGGGCACGGGCGGCGACCTGACGGAGCACACCGCGTCGTCGGGCATCTTCGTCTACGGACCCGACGTCGTGGGAGACGTCGAGATCGGTGACTTCGTCGAGGTCTCCGGCGAGGCCGGCGAGTACTTCGGGCTCACGCAGATCTCGGGCCCGACCGTCACGCCGCTCGAGGAGGAGTTCGCCGCCGTCGAGCCGGTCGAGGCCGCGTGGCCCGAGACGGACGCCGAGCGCGAGCTCTACGAGTCGATGCTCATGCTCCCGACCGACGAGTTCACCGTCTCGAACACGTACTGGACGCTCCAGTACGGCGAGGTCGGGCTCGCCACCGGCGACAGCCCGCTCGTCACCCCGACCGACGTCGCGAACCCGGTCACCGACCCCGAGGGCGTCGCCGCGGCCGAGGCCGACAACGCCGCCCGCGGCGTCGTGCTCAACGACGGCTCGAGCTTCAACCTCATCAACTTCAACTTCGAGGACCACGAGATCCCGCTGCCGTACGTCACGCCGGAGGCGCCGCTGCGGACCGGGGCGTCGGCCACGATCAGCTCGCCCGTCGTCGTTGACTTCCGTCGTGTCCAGAACGGGGACAGCGCGTGGAGCTTCCAGCCCACGACGCGTGCGACCGGCGAGAACTACACCGAGTGGGTCTCGTTCGAGAACGACCGCGCGGAGCACGCCGCACCCGCAGAGGTCGGCGGCAACATCCAGGTCGCCTCGTTCAACGTCCTCAACTACTTCTCCACCCTCGGCGAGGACGAGGAGGGCTGCGAGTTCTACCCCGACCGCGAAGGCAACCCGACGACCGCCGACTGGTGCGACGTCCGCGGCGCCTGGTCGAGCGAGGCGTTCGCCCGCCAGGAGGAGAAGATCGTCGAGGCGATCAACACCCTCGACGCCGACGTGGTCGCGCTCGAGGAGATCGAGAACTCGGCCGAGTTCGGCCAGGACCGCGACGCGGCCCTCGCCACGCTGACCGAGGCCCTCAACGAGGACGCCGGCGCCGGCACGTGGGGCTACGTCGAGTCGCCCGCCGAGCTGCCCGCGGACGAGGACGTCATCCGCACGGCCTTCATCTACCGGATCGACACGATCTCGCCCGTCGGCGACTCGGTGATCCTCACGGACAGCCCCGCGTTCGGCAACGCGCGCGAGCCGCTGGCCCAGGAGTTCGCCGCCGTCGGCGCGGACGAGGAGCTCTCGGAGACGACCTTCGTCGTCACCGCGAACCACTTCAAGTCCAAGGGCTCCGGCACGGACGACGGCACCGGGCAGGGCAACGCCAACCCGGACCGCATCGCCCAGGCCGAGGCGCTCGTCGAGTTCACCGAGGAGAACTGGGGCGCTGAGCAGCCCGTCCTCCACGCCGGTGACTTCAACGCCTACACCGCCGAGGACCCCATGCAGATCCTCTACGGCGCCGGCTACACCAACCTCACCGAGTTCGAGCGTTCCGGCGCCCACAGCTACAACTTCGACGGCATGGACGGGTCGCTCGACCACATCCTCGCCAACGAGGCCGCGCTGGAGCTGTTCACCGGCTCCGCGATCTGGGAGATCAACGCCAACGAGCCGCTCGCGCTCGAGTACAGCCGGCACAACTACAACGTGACGAACTTCCACGAGGTCTCGCCGTTCCGGTCCTCCGACCACAACCCGGGCATCGTCGGTCTCGACATCCCGGTCTCCGGTGGCGAGGAGCCGGAGGAGCCGGTCGTGGTGACTCCTGAGGACGTGGTGTTCACGGACGCGGACGGGACCGACGCGGACACCTTCACGGTCCCGGCGGTCGAGGGCGTGGAGTACCTGGTCGGCGACGAGGTCGTCGAGGCGGGCACGCACCCCGGCGAGGGGACCGTGACCGTCACGGCGCGCGCCGCCGACGGGTACGAGCTGGCCGAGGACGCCACCACCGAGTGGAGCCACACCTTCGACGACAGCACGACGCCGGACCCCGACCCCGAGCCGGTTCCCCCGACCCCGGGTCGTGGGT
>NZ_JBUZNL010000030.1:0-3498 GCF_055326485.1 Georgenia sp. G2120
ACCCTTGTGGCGGGGGGGCTCCCCGGGGGGGGGGACCCCCGCCGTCGTGCGTCCGGGGTCCTGTCGCCGAGATTGCGGTTGGGGCCCCAACCACAATCTCGACGACGACGAACCGCAATCTCGACGACGACGAACTGCACTCTCGACGTGTGGGTGGACGTCCTCCCGGTAGGAGTCGTTCGGCGCTCCGACCTGCATCGATACCGGTGGCGGCAGCCCTGAACGGACGTCTCGACGACACCTTCGATCCACCCCTGCGACAGGTGGTCGCCATCGACCCGGCGTCCAATAGGTGCACCCCCGTTCGATGTTCTGCCAAAGGACTGCCATGTCAGCTGTGCCCGCACGGCGGCGCCCACGCGTCGCCGCCACCCTCATCGGTCTGCTCGCCTCGGCGAGCGTGACCGCGACCCTCGTCGCTCCCGCGGGAGCGACGCCGGTCGCCGACCCCGACCGGCCCACCCTCGACGACACCGCGGAGCTCGACTCCGGTGCCGAGAGCGAGTCCTCGGCGCCCACCGCCGAGTCTCCCTCCGCCGGCCCGGGAGAGAGCCCGACCGACGGCGCCGAGCCCGACGCTGCCGAGATCGCCGACGACTACCTCGACGTGTCCAACGACGGCACGGCGATCGTCAGCGAGCAGACCGCCACGCAGATCGCGCCGGGTGCGGTCCTCACCGAGTTCACGCGGATGGAGTCGGCAGGCTGGCTGCAGGGTGCCGTCCTCGACATCGATCTGACCAACCCGGCGATCTCGCTGGACTACATGGACTCCGGTGAGGTCGCCGGCACCTCGACCATCTCGGACATGATCGACGAGGCCGACGCCGTCGCGGGCATCAACGGTTCGGGCTTCGACATCGGCAACTCGGGCTCGTCCAACGGCATCGGCGTCGACCCCGAGTCGGGCATCGTCACCTCGCCGAACCCTGGCGACAACGCGGCCCTCGTCATCGACTCGCAGGGCCTGGGCCTCATCACCGAGGTCTTCATGGAGGGCGTCGCTGCGGCGCCCGACGCCGGGTGGGAGCTCCCGCTCACCGGCGTCAACGCCTCGGAGTGGGACACCTCCGGCGTGGGCGTGTTCACCGACCGCTGGGGCACGTATGCCCGGGCGAACTCCCTTCCGGACCGCGCGAACGCCGTCGAGGTGTGGATCGGCCGAGACTCGCGGGTCACGCAGGTCGCGGGGCCGGTCGGCGAGGGCGAGATCCCCGCCGACGCCCGCATCGTCGTCGCGCCCGCCGGTGAGCTCGCCGACCAGCTGAGCACGCTGGCTGTCGGCGACCGCCTCCAGACGACCTACTCCGTGCGGTCCGACGCCGACGAGGTCGTCCTCGCGCTCGGCGGCCACGGTGGTCGCAACGCCATCCTCCTCCAGGGCGGCGTCCTCCACGACGCGTCCGACGAGAGCCTCGCACCCCGCACCGCGGTCGGCCTTGACGAGGCCGGCGAGCACCTCTACATGGTCGTCATCGACGGCCGGCAGGACATCTCCCGCGGCATGAGCCTCGACGAGACCGGTGAGTTCATGCAGCAGATCGGCTCCTACAACGCCCTCAACCTCGACGGCGGCGGCTCGACCCAGATGAATGCCACCGACCCGGGGGAGACGGACGACGAGATCGTCAACAGCCCCTCCGACGGCGAGGAGCGCGAGGACGCCAACGGCATCGGCGTCATCGTGGGCCCCAGCTCCGGCATCGTCCACAACTACTCCGTGCGCCCCGAGGTGCGGATCGCCAATGCGCACCGGGTCTTCCCCGGCCTGCACCGCCAGATGGTGGCGCTCGGCTACGACGAGGTCATGCGCGCGGTCGGCACCCCCGCCGAGTCGTGGGTCTCCTCGGACGAGGTGGTCGCCACGGTCGACACCGACGGCCTGCTCACCGCGGGTGCCACGGGCACCACGACGGTCTCGGCGTCGACGGAGAACGAGGTCGGCACCGCCACCGGTGAGGCCGACGTCGAGGTCCTGGGCGAGCTCGTCCGGCTCGAGGCCTCCCCGAACGTGCTCTCCCTGCCGGACCCCGGCGCGAGCACGCCGTTCACGCTCTACGGCTACGACGCCGAGGGCTTCATCGCGCCGATCGACGCCGCGGACGTGACGATCGAGGGCGCCGACGGCGTCGTCGAGCTCACCCCCGCCACGGCCAGCACGTTCGACATCAGCGCGCTCGTCGACTCCGGGTCCGCGACCCTCACGCTCAGCGTCGGCGACGTCGAGGCCGACCTGTCGGTGATGGTCGGGCTGGAGGAGCTCGAGATCACCAGCTTCGACGAGGAGGGCGGCTGGTGGCACTACGGTTCGCGCAACCCGAACTCGTCGTCGCGCATGGTCGAGGAGGGCCGGACCGAGGGCGACACCTCGGCCATCGAGGCCACCGCGGTGTTCAACGAGTCCACCGCGACCCGCACGATGAACTTCCGGTCCGAGATCAACGCGTTCCCGGCTCCCGAGGGGCAGCTGCAGACGCTGTCGGCCTGGTTCCGTGGCGACGGCCGGGGTACCCCCGAGATCTACTTCTCGGTGTTCGACGCCGAGGGAACCTTCCGCTTCATCTACGGCGGCACCGTGACCGGCACGGAGTGGCAGCAGCTGACGGTCCAGGTCCCGCAGGACTGGCCGCACCCCATCCAGTTCGGCCGTGTCGCGCTCTACGAGTCGTCGGCGAGCGAGCAGTACGAGACGACCGTCCTCATCGACGACGTCACCGCGACGATGGCGCCGATCGCCGAGGCACCCGAGGTGCCCGTGTGGGAGGACCCGTCCCTGTCGACGGCCAACGCGGCCGACGACGCGGGGCTGCGGGTGGCGGTGATGTCGGACGCGCAGTTCGTGGCGCGTGCGCCGGAGTCGCCGCAGGTCGAGAACGCTCGCCGTGGTCTGCAGGAGATCGTGGCCGAGGACCCGGACCTGCTGGTCATCAACGGTGACTTCACCGACGAGGCGGCGCCGGAGGACTTCGACCTCGCGCGCCGGATCCTCGACGAGGAGCTCGCCGAGACCGACCTGCCGTGGGTCTACGTCCCGGGCAACCACGAGATCATGGGTGGCCCGATCAGCAACTTCGTCGACGAGTTCGGCGAGACGTCGACGGTCCGCGACGTGGCCGGCACGCGCATCATCACCCTCAACTCCTCCACCGGTCGCCTCGGGGACGACTTCGGGCAGATGGTCATGCTGCGTCAGCAGCTGCTGCTGGCCCAGCTCGACCCGGAGATCACGGGCGTCATGGTGTTCTCGCACTACCCCCCGCGCGACTTCCTGCCGGGATCCCCGTCGGACATGGCGGACCGCCTCGAGGCCGCGACGCTCGAGTCCTGGTTGGGCGAGGTCGAGGACTCGGGCCGTTCGGTGATGTTCGTCGGCGCGGGCGTGGGGGCGTTCGACGTGTCGACCCGCGACGGTGTCGAGTACCTGACCAACGGCAACGTGGGCAAGTCTCCGAACTCGACCCCGGACCGCGGCGGCTTCTCGGGCTGGTCGATGATCGG
>NZ_JBUZNL010000031.1:0-2837 GCF_055326485.1 Georgenia sp. G2120
TGGAGGCTCCGACGGATTGTAAGCATCCGGTTTCAGGTACTATTTCACTCCCCTCCCGGGGTACTTTTCACCTTTCCCTCACGGTACTAGTCCGCTATCGGTCACCAGGTAGTATTTAGGCTTAGCAAGTGGTCTTGCCAGATTCACACCGGATTTCACGGGCCCGGTGCTACTCGGGAACACACCCACACCACACACGCCACGGTACGCCTACAGGGGTCTCACCCTCTACGCCAGGCCTTCCCAGACCTTTCAGCTCCCATAGCACTGCACAGTGCTCCTTCCGGCAGGAAGGAACGGACATGCCCCACAACCCCGCACGCACAACGCCTGCCGGCTATCACGCACGCACGGTTTAGCCTCATCCGCTTTCGCTCGCCACTACTCACGGAATATCTCTTCCTGCGGGTACTGAGATGTTTCACTTCCCCGCGTTCCCTCACACGCCCTATACATTCAGGCGCGCGTGACCACCCATGACGGTGGCCGGGTTCCCCCATTCGGACATCCACGGATCACAGCTCGTTTGCCAGCTCCCCGCGGCTTATCGCAGGCTACAACGTCCTTCATCGGCTCCTGGTGCCAAGGCATCCACCGAATGCTCTTAAAAACTTCCAACCACCACCACACAACCAACATGCGGCGGCTAGTTAAGGAACACAACACTCAACAAAACATACAAAGATGCTCGCGTCCACTGTACAGTTCTCAAACAACCCACCCACACCCACACCCCCACCACCTCAACAGGCAGTGGCTCGGTGAGCAGAGCACCAGAAACAACCAACCCCACAGATCAACCCACCACAAGGGCAGGCGACCCGAATTACGGGGTGGGTGGTCTCAGGACCCAACAGCGCGTGACCATCAAAGATGTTCCACCCATGAGCACCACCCACACCCCCAACGAGCTCGTTGGGCGGACCCGGCCGGCACACTCGGCCAACCAGACAACCCCCTCCACCAGGCAGCTCCCCGCAAAGGGACGCCGGTGTGACTGGGGTTTGTGGGTGCCAGATGCTCCTTAGAAAGGAGGTGATCCAGCCGCACCTTCCGGTACGGCTACCTTGTTACGACTTCGTCCCAATCGCCAGTCCCACCTTCGACAGCTCCCTCCACAAGGGTTGGGCCACCGGCTTCGGGTGTTACCGACTTTCGTGACGTGACGGGCGGTGTGTACAAGGCCCGGGAACGTATTCACCGCAGCGTTGCTGATCTGCGATTACTAGCGACTCCGACTTCATGGGGTCGAGTTGCAGACCCCAATCCGAACTGAGACCGGCTTTCTGGGATTCGCTCCACCTCGCGGTATCGCAGCCCTTTGTACCGGCCATTGTAGCATGCTTGAAGCCCAAGACATAAGGGGCATGATGATTTGACGTCATCCCCACCTTCCTCCGAGTTGACCCCGGCAGTCTCCCATGAGTCCCCACCATGACGTGCTGGCAACACAGGACAAGGGTTGCGCTCGTTGCGGGACTTAACCCAACATCTCACGACACGAGCTGACGACAACCATGCACCACCTGTATACCAGCCTTACGGGGCACCTATCTCTAGATGTTTCCGGTATATGTCAAGCCTTGGTAAGGTTCTTCGCGTTGCATCGAATTAATCAGCATGCTCCGCCGCTTGTGCGGGCCCCCGTCAATTCCTTTGAGTTTTAGCCTTGCGACCGTACTCCCCAGGCGGGGCACTTAGTGCGTTAGCTACGGCGCGGACCCCGTGGAAACAGGCCCCACACCTAGTGCCCAACGTTTACGGCATGGACTACCAGGGTATCTAATCCTGTTCGCTACCCATGCTTTCGCTCCTCAGCGTCAGTAATGGCCCAGAGACCCGCCTTCGCCACCGGTGTTCCTCCTGATATCTGCGCATTTTACCGCTACACCAGGAATTCCAGTCTCCCCTACCACACTCTAGTCTGCCCGTACCCACTGCAGGCGCGGGGTTGAGCCCCGCGTTTTCACAGCAGACGCGACAAACCGCCTACGAGCTCTTTACGCCCAATAATTCCGGACAACGCTTGCGCCCTACGTATTACCGCGGCTGCTGGCACGTAGTTAGCCGGCGCTTCTTCTGCAGGTACCGTCACTTTCGCTTCTTCCCTGCTGAAAGAGGTTTACAACCCGAAGGCCGTCATCCCTCACGCGGCGTCGCTGCATCAGGCTTTCGCCCATTGTGCAATATTCCCCACTGCTGCCTCCCGTAGGAGTCTGGGCCGTGTCTCAGTCCCAGTGTGGCCGGTCACCCTCTCAGGCCGGCTACCCGTCGACGCCTTGGTAGGCCATTACCCCACCAACAAGCTGATAGGCCGCGAGCCCATCCCTCACCGATAAATCTTTCCACCCCCACCCATGCGAGCAGGAGTCATATCCGGTATTAGCCCCGATTTCCCGAGGTTATCCCGAAGTGAAGGGCAGGTTGCTCACGTGTTACTCACCCGTTCGCCACTGATCCACCCAGCAAGCTGAGCTTCACCGTTCGACTTGCATGTGTTAAGCACGCCGCCAGCGTTCGTCCTGAGCCAGGATCAAACTCTCCGTAAAAGTATCGCACCCACGCCAACCACTAAGGGCCGGACACGGGCGACTATCCATACGAAGACCAACCCAACCCCCACAACGAGAGCCCGGCGATCCCAACCAACCCCACCAACCCCAAGGAAAAGGAGCCAGCAGAGCCAAAAAAACAAACAACAACATGAGAACACCACCCACCCGGCCCACCGATCGGCAGACCAGACACGATGACGCCCCCACATACATGGCATCAAAAACAATCACGCACTGTTGAGTTCTCAAACAACCCACCCACAACACACCAACCCAGAACCT
>NZ_JBUZNL010000032.1:0-1953 GCF_055326485.1 Georgenia sp. G2120
TGGGGCCCCAACCGCAATCTCGGCGACAGGACCCCGGACGCACGACGGCGGGGCTCACCCTCTCGGGTGAGCCCCGCCGCCACAGGGGTGCGTCAGCTACCGGTCAGCGGTGCAGGCCCGGGGAATCGACCCCGTCCCCGTCCCAGTCACCGATCAGCACCACATCATCGGCCTCGCCGTAGACGTGCTCGACCTCCGCGAACCCGTCCACCAGGTCGTTACGCAGCAGGAACTCGTTCCCACGACGCACCGCGAACGTGTCCAGCCCGTCCCCGTCCCAGTCACCGACCACGACCGTGTCATCGGTTCGGCCGTAGTTGAACACCGTGTCCGCATCACCATCGGTCATCGTGTTCCGCACGAAGTACGTCTTCCCACGACGCACCGCGAGCGTGTCGGTGCCGTTGCCGTCCCAGTCACCGACCAGCACCACGTCGCCCTCACGCCCGTAGGTCACGATCTCGTGCGCCGGCCCGGACGTCATGTCGTTACGCAGGTGGTACGCCGCGCCGCGACGCACCGCGAACGTGTCCGCACCGTCACCGTCCCAGTCACCAACCAGGATCGTGTCACCCGACCGGCCGTAGACCACGACCTCGTCCGCCACACCCGAACCCAACGTGTTGGACACGTAGAACACGTTCCCCCGACGCAACGCGAGCGTGTCGGCCCCGTCGGCGTCCCAGTCACCCACGAACACCTCATCACCCGACCGGCCGAACCGGAACACATGCTCATGCAGACCCGCCCAGTCATCATCCAGGAAGAACCCGTTCTCCAGAGCGGGGGTGCTCGAGTACACGGGCAGGTGGACGTCCACCTCGTGCTCGGCGACCGAGTCGTTGACCTCGAGCGTGACGGTCACCGGGACCGCGGCGGACCCGTCGTCATAGCCGGGCGTCTCACCCTCGGTGAGGACGACGAGCTCGCCGTCCACCAGGGCGCGACCAGGTGCCGCGGCGACGATGCCCGTGGCGGGCTCGATCGTCGCGACGGCCGTGGCCGGCAGTTCGGTCGTCCCCGCGGGGACCACCGTCTCGCCGTCGCCCGACCACAGGGCCGAGACCGGCCAGTCGGTCGGGACCCGACGCTCGTCCTGGACCACGGTGCCCTCGAGGTCGAGCGAACCGCCGAGCTCGACGACGTCGCCGCCCCCGATCTCCAGGCTGTCCACGAGGGGACGGATCTCGATCTGGGACCACTCGCCCTCGGTGTCGTGCATGCCGCTGGCGGGGTCGATACCGATCATCGACCAGCCCGAGAAGCCGCCGCGGTCCGGGGTCGAGTTCGGAGACTTGCCCACGTTGCCGTTGGTCAGGTACTCGACACCGTCGCGGGTCGACACGTCGAACGCCCCCACGCCCGCGCCGACGAACATCACCGAACGGCCCGAGTCCTCGACCTCGCCCAACCAGGACTCGAGCGTCGCGGCCTCGAGGCGGTCCGCCATGTCCGACGGGGATCCCGGCAGGAAGTCGCGCGGGGGGTAGTGCGAGAACACCATGACGCCCGTGATCTCCGGGTCGAGCTGGGCCAGCAGCAGCTGCTGACGCAGCATGACCATCTGCCCGAAGTCGTCCCCGAGGCGACCGGTGGAGGAGTTGAGGGTGATGATGCGCGTGCCGGCCACGTCGCGGACCGTCGACGTCTCGCCGAACTCGTCGACGAAGTTGCTGATCGGGCCACCCATGATCTCGTGGTTGCCCGGGACGTAGACCCACGGCAGGTCGGTCTCGGCGAGCTCCTCGTCGAGGATCCGGCGCGCGAGGTCGAAGTCCTCCGGCGCCGCCTCGTCGGTGAAGTCACCGTTGATGACCAGCAGGTCCGGGTCCTCGGCCACGATCTCCTGCAGACCACGGCGAGCGTTCTCGACCTGCGGCGACTCCGGCGCACGCGCCACGAACTGCGCGTCCGACATCACCGCCACCCGCAGCCCCGCGTCGTCGGCCGCGT